>CANJSR010000277.1 GCA_947476855.1 Acetobacteraceae bacterium | reverse complement strand
GGCCGGGATCGGTGTCCAGCACCGCCTCATCCACCCATTCGATCCGCACCGGGTGATCGGCGTCGATCAGGGCGTTCAGGCCGGCCTGGATCTCCTCCTTCGGCGGCGGGTTCGGCAGGTCGAAATCGAGGCGGGACTTGTCCACCCCCACTTGCCCGCCGGTCACCGCCGCACCCTTGATCAGGCTGCACAGCAGATGCATCGCCGTGTGCATCCGCATCAGCCGGTGCCGGCGTTCCCAGTCAATCGCGGCCTCGACCGTCGCGCCCACCGGCGGCAGCGTGGCGTCGGGCGCGGGCAGATGCAGGATCGTCTCGCCCTCGCCCTTCACCGCCTCGGAGATCGCGGTTTCCCCGCCATCCCAGCGCAGCGCGCCGCTGTCGCCCGGCTGCCCGCCGCCGCGCGCGTAGAAGATGGTGCGGTCCAGCACGATCCCCTCGGGGCCGGCGGACACAACGACGGCGTCGGTCACCGCCAGGCGGGGATTGTCGAGGAACAGGCGTTCGGTCATGCGGGCGGTCCCTTCAGGAAGCGGCGAGCCACTCGGCCCGCAGCGCGGTGCGGCGGGCGGCCAGCCAGAGCAGCCCGATCGCGGTGATGGAGTTGGTGAAACGGCCCGCCAGCGCCGCCTCGATCGCGGCATCGGCGGACCAGACGCGCACGCGGATATCCTCGTTCTCGGCGGCCTCGCCGGCGTGCCAGGCGATGCCGTCGGGGCCGGTCTCCGGCGCGGTGACGCGGCCGACATAGACCTCGCACAGTTCGTCCGCCCCGCCCGCGGTCAGCATATAGCGGCCGATCCATTGCACGCGGTCGGCGTCCATCGCCATTTCCTCCCGCATCTCGCGGCGGATCGTGACGTCGGGGGCCTCTCCGTCCTCACACAGGCCGGCGGGCAGCTCGACCAGCACGGGATCGAGGCCGGCGGCCAAGGCGGGGAAACGGAACTGCTCGATCAGCACGACCTTGTCGGACACTGGATCATAGGGCAGCAGCGCCGAGGCCCGTCCGCGCCGCCAAAGCTCCCAGGTGCGCGTGCCGCTCATGGCGCCATCGAAGCGGCGGTGACGGAACTTCACGACATCCAGCGGGAAGCGGCCCGACCAGACGCGCTGTTCGGATTCGATGACCACGTCGGGATGCGGTGGAATGGGGCCAGGGATGCGCGGTGCCATGGGCCGATCCTATCGCCGATCGCGGCGGAAAACACTCACGCTTTCCAGTCGCGGGGACCACAGGAACTGGTCGATCGGCGTCGCGATATCCAGCCGGTAGCCGCCCTCCCGCAGCACCGCGGCGTCGCGCGCCAGGGCCACGGGGTTGCAGCTCACATAGATCACGACCGGCACGTCGGACGCGGCGAGCGGCCCCATCTGCTCGATCGCGCCGTTATGCGGCGGGTCGAGGACGACGGCCGAGAACCCCGCCAGCTCCTTCGCCTGCACAGGTTGGCGCGCCAGGTCGCGCAGGTCCGCCTGCACCCGGCCGGCCAAACCCGCGTTGTTGGCGGCCTGGCGCAGGGCGGCGAAGGAGGGGGCGTCGCCCTCCCAGGCCTGCACGCGGGCGCGTTCCACGAGAGCGAAGGTCAGGGTGCCGCAGCCGGCATGGCACTCGGCGATACGGGCGCGGTTGGGCATGCGGTCCGGCAGGGCGGACAGGACCGCGGCGATGATGGCCTGGGCCCCCGAATCGCTCGCCTGCAGGAAGGCCCCTGGCGGCGGCGTGACGGTGACGCCGGACAGGACCGTGGTGGGCGCGCGCAGCAGGGAGACGGGTTCGGTGCCCTCGGTCCCGGCCGCCCAGGCGATGCGGGGCAGGTCGTGGCGGCGGGCGAAGCCGGCGATCGTGGCGCGGTCGGCGGGGGTGGGTTCAGCCTCGATCCGCAGCAGCAGGTCAGGGCCGCTGTCGAGCAGGTTCGCGACCACCGAGGCATGCCGCCAGGGCGTCACCAGCCCATGCAGCAGGGCACGCAGGGGATCGAGCAGGGCGGTCAGACCCGGATGCAGCACCGAGCACTCGGTCAGATCAACGACATCGGCGGACCGGACGCGATGCAGGCCCAGCACGACGCCGTCTCGGATGCGGCGGGCAGCCAGGTCCATGCGGCGGCGGCTGGCGGGCGCACAGGGCACGATCGGCGAGAGGTTCGGATCGGCGAACCCGGCGCGCAGCAAAGCGTGGCGCAGCAGCTCGGTCTTCCAGGCCAGGTAGGCGCCCATCTGCCAGTGTTGCAGCGCGCAGCCACCACAGGCGCCGAAATGCGGGCAGGGCGGATCGGCCCGGTCGGGGCCTCGGGTCAGCCAGGTCTCGGCTGATCCCAGCAGGCCCTGGCCGTGCCGGCGCAGGCCGGTCGCGCGGACCGTGTCCCCGGGCAGGGTGAAGGGCACGTAGACGGTCTGGCCACCCGGGTCGGTGGCCGCGTCGGCGTGGCCGATGCCATCGCCATCGGCGCCAATCCGCTCGATCGTGACATCAAGGTCGGCGGGGGCAGGGGCACTGGCGGTCGGGCGTGCGGAGGGGCGCGCCCTTTGGTTGGGCTTGCGGGACAAGGCACACCTCTGGATCGGGATGGGGACCCTCGGGTCCTGGTTGGCCACTCTACCCGCTTGGCGCGCGGACCGCGAACATCGAATTTGACCCGCGGGCGGGGTCGCTCCCCCATCAAGGCCCATCTTGCGCGAATGGCGGGCGAACGGGACAATTCCGTCCCCCAAACGGGGCCGGACACCCTCAATGCCCCCCAACAACACCCTCACCTGGCTTCTCTACCCTCTGCTCGGCCCTCCCCTCGGGGCGCTGACCGTGCTGATCGTGCTGGCCGTGTTCCCGCTGTTCGTGGCCGATCCGGATGCGAACTCGGTGATCGAGCTGCTGCCGGCCCTGCCCGTGCTGGTGCTGGTGTCCTATCCGGTCGGCGGAATCCAGGCGCTGTTCGTCGGCACATGCGTGGGCGTGGCCTACGGCTTCAACAACCGCCCGATTCCCCTCTGGTTCCCGATGCTGGCGGCCCTGGTGTCCTCGCTCTACGTCGTCGGACCGGCGCTGTTGCGGCTGGGTGAGCCAGGGGGCTCCGTCGCCATGGCGGGGTTCTGGGCGGTGGTGCATGTCCTGCCGGCGCTGGGTGTCTGGCTGGTGCACCACTCGGTCCGTGCCCATCGGCTGCGTGCGCGGACGGCGGCCTGAGCGCGGCCTATTTGCAGCGGGCGAAATCCTCGAAGGCGCCGGCAAGCGGCTGGGCCGGGCGGACGGTGCCGCACAGGTCGACGCGCCCGGCGGCGACGCCCGGGGTCGCGGGCTTTTCCCGCCAGGTCAGGTCGAGCCGGCCCGGGTCGGTGAACAGCCCACGCGCCGGGTGGTGGCCGAGGAACAGGCCGAGCACCGGCCCGACCTCATTGCCGTGCTGGCGCAGCAGGCCCCCCTCCCGCGACCGGATCGCGCCATCGACGATATTGGCCGTGACGTCGGCCGAGGATTCAGGAAACCGCACATCGATGCCGGCGGTGTCGAGCAGCGTATTGTGTTCGATCACGGAACGGGCCGACCTGTTCACGTAGATGCCGACATCCGAGCAGAAGGCGATCAGATTGTCGCGGATCACGCCGCCGGTCTGTTCAACGCCGGAACGGCCCTGGTCGCGGGTCAGTTCACGGCCGGTGCCGCCGCCGCCCAGCGACAGGCCGACGCGCTGGCCGGCCCCGCGCAGCTTCCATTCACAGAAGACGACGTTGCGTTCCAGGATGTTGTTCTCTCCAGCACCCTTCACGAAGGCACCGTAGGTTGCGCGGTCGGTATCGACACGGATGAAATCGGCGATGAAGTTCGCACTGATGCGCCAGTTGCTGGCACCGACCAGGTCGATGGGCGTGATCGGGTTCCGCGTGTGGCGCGGAGCCGTCATGACGAATGTATTGCCGTCGACAATCCCGTCATCCGGGTAGCGCGTGCCCTCCGCGTTGATCTTGATGGCGGCGTTCATGTCCTCCACCCGGTTGTTGCGGATCACGGTGCCGCGCGCATCGCCGACGACATGGAAGGCGTGCTCGCAATACGTGTGTTCGGCGCAGACGCCGCGCACGATCAGGTTCTCGATGCGCCAGAACGGGGCGGCGAGTTTGAAGACCGCCACCTGATCGGTCTCGATGATGGTGTCGCCGAGGCGGGCGGCCCGGATCGTGATCGGCTGCGCCTGGGTGCCGGGGCGATCGATGCCGATCTGGCGGCCGTTGAATGGGAAGCGGCCGGGCGCGAGTTCGATCACATCGCCCGGTTGGGCGTTGGCGACGGCGGCGCGCAGATCAGCCTGGTTCACGACCTGGCGCAGGCGGCCGCGCGGACTGCCCGAACGGTCGGGCGACGCGCCGATCCGCGCCGGCGGGGTCACCGGCTGGGACCGGGGCAGCCGGTCAGCCGCGACCAGATAGGAGGTCACGAGCGCGGTTCCCTCGGTGATGCTCGCGCGATGGCCCTCGGCGCGACGGTCGAGATAGGGCGCCCATTCGCGCGGGGCTCGGCCCTGGTCGTCCAGGAACCAGAGCACGCCGCCGCCGGCGATCAGGCCGGCGAACAGTCCCAGGAAGATCATGGCGCGGAACAGCCTGAACAGGATCGAGCGGCGGCGCCGCGGCTCCACCGGTTGCCCATGCTCATCCAGCATGCGGGTCACGGAGCGGTGGGTGGGTTCGGGACGGCGCATGGCGGTTGATCCGGGAAGGGGCGCCGCCGCGACGGCCCCAGGGTTGGCCAGGTGCGGGTCAGGCGCGGGTCAGCTCGGGGAACTCGTCTTCCCGGAACTCGCGTGGTTCGCGGGTGCCGGCGGTGTAGCGGGTTTCCTCCGCCTGGCGCAGTTCCACGCGGCGGATCTTGCCGGAGATGGTCTTGGGCAGGTCGGAGAATTCCAGCCGGCGGATGCGCTTATAGGGCGCGACGGCGGTCCGCATGTGGCGGAAGATCGACAGCGCGGTGTCCCGGTCGGCGGCGATGCCGGCGGCCAAGGTGATATAGGCCTTGGGCACGGCGGTGCGGGTCGGATCGGGGGCGGGGACGACGGCGGCCTCTGCCACCGCGTCGTGTTCGATCAGGGCGCTTTCCAGTTCGAACGGGCTGACGCGGTAGTCGGAGGCCTTGAACACGTCATCGGCGCGCCCGACGAAGGTCAGATAGCCATCGGCATCGCGTGTTGCGACATCGCCGGTGCGGTAGGCATCCGCGCCACGATCGGCGAAGGACCCGTCATCCATCTGGTAGCCGCGCATCAGGCCGACCGGCGGGGGATCGAGGGCGATGCAGACTTCCCCGTCCTTGGCGTCCTTGTCGTCGGGATCGAGCACGCGGATGCGGTAGCCCGGCAGCGGCAGGCCCATCGAACCCGGCTTCACCGGCAGGCCGGGCGGGTTGCCGATCTGCGAGGTCGTTTCCGTCTGCCCGTAGAAATCGCGCACCGTCAGGCCCCAGGCTTCGCGCACCTGGTCGATGACCTCGGGGTTCAGCGGTTCGCCGGCGGAGCAGACTTCGCGCAGGCTGGTTTTGCGGGTCTGCAGATTCTCCTGCACGAACATGCGCCAGACGGTGGGGGGCGCGCACAGCGTGGTCACGCCATGTTCGGCGATCGCGTCGAGCATCGAGGCGGCGTGGAAGCGCGGTTGGTTCAGGATGAACACGGTGGCGCCGGCGTTCCAGGGGGCGAAGAAGCAGGAATAGGCGTGCTTCGCCCAGCCGGGCGAGGAGATGTTCAGATGCAGGTCGCCCGGTTGCAGGCCGACGACATACATCGTGGACAAATGCCCGACCGGGTAGCTCTGATGCGTATGAAGAACGAGCTTCGGCTTCGCGGTCGTGCCCGAGGTGAAATAGAGCAGCGTGGGGTCGGCGGCCTTGGTTTCCCCGTCCGGCGTGAAGGTCGCGGGGGCTTTCAGAAGATCGTCGTAGCGGTGCCAGCCGGGGGTTGCGTCCCCCACCGCGATGCGGGTGACGCTGGGATCAAGGCCGTCGAATTTCGCGGCGTCGGCGGCGGTGCAGACGACGTGGCGGACACGGCCGCGGGTGAAGCGATCCTTCAGGTCGTTCGTCGTCAGCAGCGTGGTGGCCGGGATCATCACGGCGCCGAGTTTCATCGTCGCCAGCATCAGGTCCCACAGCGGCACGACGTTGCCGAGCATGAGGAGGACGCGGTCGCCTCGGTTGACGCCGAGGGCGCGGAGGCCGTTGGCGACGCGGTTTGAACGGTCGGAGAGTTCGGCGAAGGTCAGCGTCGCGGCACCGTCGCCGACGATCTTCAGGGCGGGCTTGTGGGCGGAGGGGCCGGCGGCGAGTTCGGCGTCGAACCAGTCGAGCGCCCAGTTGAACTGGTCAAGCTGGGGCCAGCGGAAGTCGCGGCATGCGGTGGCATGGTCGGTGCGATGGGCCAGCAGGAAGTCGCGCGCCGCCTTGAAGGATGCCGTCATCGTGTTTCTCCCGTCCTGCCGTCCTGGTGCGGCCTTGGGGGGTTCTACAACAGGATGGCGGGGTGGGGGAGGGTGTGGCGGGCGCGCCGGGGACATTTCCAGCATCGTGCTGGGGATGGTCCCCGGCACGAGGTGTTCAGACCGGAGACGTCCCTGACAGGTGTTCGGAGACCCTCCTGACACTATCGTTCTGCGGTGAGAAGGAACACCGCGATGCCATGGAAGTCGGGAACCGTGATGGACAGTCGGCTGGTATTCGTGCGCCTGGTTGAGCAGGGCGATCTCTCGGTGGCGGAGTTGTGCCGCCGCTTCGGGATCAGCCGTCAGACCGGG
>CANJSR010000276.1 GCA_947476855.1 Acetobacteraceae bacterium | reverse complement strand
CCCCGCGCCGGCGGCTGGGGGGGGGGGGGGGGTGCCCCGGCGGGGGGGGGGGCCCCCCCCCCCACCATGACGAGGAAGAGCGGCCGACGTCCCGCGCCCACCATAACGGGGAAGAACGGCCACCATCCCACGCCCACCACCACGGGGCAGAGTGGCCCGCACGCCTCGCCCACCATGACGGGGAGGAACGGCCAACGTTCCACGCCCACCATGACGGGGAGGAACGGCCAACGCCTCCATGCCACCCCCAGGAGACGGAACAGCCAACGTCCCGCATCCACCAAACCCGGCCTCTGCCACCCAGCCCGCCATCACTTCAGCATGCCATTCGCGCGGAACCAGGCCACCGCGTCCTCCACCGCGAGTCGCACCGGGCGGGGCTGGTAGCCGAGTTCCCTTATCGCCTTGGCCGACGAGTAGAACATCTTCTTCCGTGCCATCTTCAGATGATCCCGCGTGACCAGGGGCGGAATGCCGGTCAGGTTCGCGAACATCTCCATGACCCAGGCGACGGGCCAGACCGCCCCCTCCGGCAGGCGGATCGACGGAGGCCGGCGCCCGGCCACATCCGCCACCAGCGCCAGAACGTCCTTCAGCGGCATGTTCTCCCCGCCCAGGACGTAGCGTTCGTGGATGCGCCCGCGCTCCAGCGCCAGCACGTGCCCCAGTGCGACGTCATCGACATGGACGATGTTCAGCCCGGTATCGATATAGGCCGGCATCTGCCCCGCGGCGGCGTCTCGGATCATCTTCCCTGTCGGCGTCGGCTTGATGTCGCGCGGACCGACCGGAGCGGCGGGGTTGACGATGACGACCGGCAGGTTCTCGGCCCGGGCCAGCGCCAGCACCGCCTGTTCGGCCAGGAATTTCGAGCGCTTGTAGGTGCCGATAAAGTCGGACTCCTTCGCCGGCGTGTCCTCATCCGACAGCGTCCCGTCGCCGATCAGGCCCAATGCCGCCACCGAGCTGCAATGGATGATCCGTTCGGCGCCGGCGCGGCCCGCGGCGCGGACCATGGCGACCGCGCCCTCCACATTCGCCCGCAGCATCTCCTGAGGGTCCCGCACCCAGATGCGGTAGTCGGCGGCGACATGGACGACATAGCGGCACCCGGCGGCGGCACGTTCCAGCGAGGCGGGGTCGGTCAGGTCGCCGGTCACCAGTTCGGCGTCCAGCCCCGCGACATTGCGCCGGTCGCTGCCCGCGCGCACCAGCAGGCGCAGGTCGTGGCCGCGTTCGGCCAACACCCGCGCGACGGCGGAGCCGACGAAACCGGTGGCACCGGTCAGAAGCGTGGTCATGAAGGCACCGCCTGAATAGGGATCACGCTTCCATAGACGAAGCGCCGCTTGCCGGGGAAGACCGTGCGGGGCACAAGCCGGGGGATTGTGGGGGTTGGGGGGGTGTGACCCCTCCCCCCGGCCTTGGTCCGCCTCGCGGCCCAAGCCCTCAAGGGGAGGGGGAGACGTTGAGGCATGGCCGTGCCCCCCGGTTGAACCGTCGCCTTTTCTTGAATGCGTGCGCCTGAAAGTCCTGGATGAAACGCCTTTCCCTTCTCCTCGCCGTCCTGGGACTGATCCTCGGCATCGGCCTGATCTCCCATTTCGGGTTCGACAGCATCGCCGGCGCGATCGGACGGATCGGTCCGGGGGAGTTCGGGCTGATCGTCGGCTGGCAACTGGTCATCTTCGCGATCCTCGGCACCGCCTGGCACGTGATCCTGCCGGGGGAGCAACGCGCGCCCACCTGGGTGACGGTCTGGGCGCGGATGGTGCGGGATGCCTCGGCTACGTGCCTGCCCTTCTCCCAGGTCGGCGGCTTCGTCTTCGGCACCCGGGCCGCCACGCTGCATGGGATCAAATGGCAGACCGCCACGGCATCGATGGTCGTGGACCTGACGGCCGAGTTCCTGGCGCAGATCGCCTTCGCGGCCATCGGGCTGACCATCCTGCTCGCCCATGCCCCGTCCTCGGACCTGGCGCTGCCGCTGGAAATCGGCCTCGGCCTGGCGGTGGCCGGCGGGATCGCCTTCGTCGCGGCGCAGAAGGGGGCGGGGCCGATCTTCTCCGCCCTGGGCAAGCGCATCGCCGGCAACCGGTTCGAGAACGCGCGCGAACGGATGGCCGTACTGCAAGCCGAGGTCGCGCTGATCCATGGCCACACGCCGCGCCTGATCGCGGGGTTCCTGCTGCATCTGCTGGGCTGGATCGCCACGGGCTTCGCCGGCTACCTGACGCTGCGGCTGCTGGATGTGCCGATCGGCTTCGACCAGGCCCTGGCGATCGAGGCGCTGGTCGCCGCCGTCGCCGCCATGGCCTTCCTGGTGCCGGTCAACGCAGGGGTGCAGGAGGCCGGCTACGTCGCCCTCGGTGCCCTGTTCGGCGTGCCGCCGGATATCGCGATCGCGGTGTCCCTGATCCGGCGGGCGCGGGATGTGACGCTGGGCGTGCCGATCCTGCTGGTCTGGCAGTTGGTGGAGGTGCGGCGGCTGCGCGGCCGGGCGGTGGACTGAGCTACCGGCCCCAGGGCCGCAGGACCAGGACCGCCGCCGTCGCCTGCAACCCCATGCACAGCAGCAGGACCGCGCCGTAATCGCCGCTCATGTCCCGCATCAGCCCGAACAGCGCCGGCACCGTCGCCATCGTAAACTGCCCGATCGCCCCGTTCAGCCCGACCAGCATCCCGAACGACTGGCCGGCGAACTCCCGCTGGATGACGATCGCCGGCAGAGTGGTGACATTCCCCACCGAGACCCCGAACAACAGGCTGCCCAGGAACAGCGATGGCGGGTCCATCGGCCGCAGCGCCATCAGACCCAGGCCCGCCGCCTGCACCAGGAAACTGACCGCGCTGAACCCCCGCTGAGGCAACCGGCCGATCACGAAACCGGCGCCGATGCGCCCGGCGATGGCGGCCAAACTCGCAAGGCCGACGGCCACGCTGGTCCGCGCGGGGCCCAGCGCCGGCAGCAGGAAGGAGACCATGTGGATGATGAACCCGACCTGGGCGGACAGCGCCAGAGCGAAGGGCAGCGCCACCGACCAGAAATGCCGGTCCCGCAACGCGGCGGGTTTGCTGGCGAAGGCGGGCCGCGGATCGAGCGTCGCGGCCGCGGCGGCGGACAGGGCAACCCGGACCGGCGGCGCGCCCACGCAGACCAGCAGGATCGGCGCCAGCAGGCACCAGGACGCGACCACCGCCCATGGCACCGCGCTCGCCAGCCCGAAGGCCTGGCTGAGCGTCACCAGCAGCGGTGCGACGATGAAGCCGGCGGCACTCGCGCCGTTCATCGCCAGGCTGAACGCCAGCGGGCGGTTACGGTCAAACCAGAACGACATCGTCGTCGCAAGCGCGGTCCCCGTCGTCGATGCCCAGCCCAGCGCCATCGGCACCACCGCCACGAACAGGTGCCAGGGGGCGGAGGCCGTGGCGAACCCGATGGCGCCGATGCCGAGAAGTACGACGCCGCCGCCCAGCACCGCGCGCGGACCGAAGCGGGTCATCGCCGCGTGGATCCAGGGCATGGTCAGCGCCCCGCCCAGATACATCCCCGTGGTGGCCGCCGTGATGACCGAAGCCGGCCAGCCGAACCGGGCCCTCAGTTGCGCGAGGTAGACGGCGTGACCGTAGAACGCGAAGCCCCAGGCGAAGACGGCAATGCAGAAACACGCCAGGATGACCGGCCAGAAACGGCGCAGTTCGGTTTGGTCGGACATGGGTGAAAGGGCTCCCTCGGGCCTGGGGCGCGGTTGTCGCAGGCGGCCGGGGCGGGCGCCATGACGGACGGTTCGGCCCACACCGATGCGTGGGGCCGATGTCTGGTTGTCGGGCGGAACCGAGGGCGGCACGATGGCGCCCCCACGCCAACCGGAGGCCTCCGCATGTCCGAATCCCAGATCGCCGCCTGGCTCGCCACCCAGCATGACGCGATGGTCGCGATGCTGCGGGAAATGGTCGATATCGACAGCGGCAGCTACAACAAGCCCGGCATCGACGCGGTCGGCGCGGTAGTGCGGCGCTTCATGGAAGCCCAGGCCATCCCGGTCGAGGTCGTCCGCCAGCAGAAGCACGGCGACTGCCTGCGCGCCAAGGTTCCCTGGGACGGACCCGCCGGCAACGCGGGCGGCAACATCGTGCTCATGGGCCATCGCGACACGGTCTTCCCGGATGGGGAGGCCGAACGCCGCCCCTTCACCATCCGCGACGGCATCGCCTACGGTCCCGGGGTCGCCGACATGAAGGCCGGGCTGGTGATGAACTGCTTCGTCCTCGCCGCCTTCGCGAAGTTCGGCGGCTCCCCCGCGCCGCTCGTCGGGCTGTTCACGGGGGACGAGGAAATCGGCTCCCCCGAAGGGCGCGCCGTCATCGAAGCGGAGGCGCGACGGGCGCGCGTGGTCTTCAACAGTGAGCCAGGGCGGGTGTCCGGCAATGTCGTCACCGGGCGGAAGGGCGGCGTGTTCATGCGGTTCCGGATCACCGGGAAGGCGGCGCACTCCGGTGGCAACTTCCAGGACGGGATCAGCGCGATCGAGGAACTGGCCCGCAAAATCCAGGCGATCCACGCGCTGACCGACCTGGAACGCGGGATCACGCTGAATGTCGGCCTGGTCAGCGGCGGGCAGAGCGTGAACACCGTCGCCCCCTGGGCCGAGGGGCAGATCGACCTGCGCTACGTCAACCCCGAGGACAAGGATGAGCTGCTGGCCGCGATCTCCGCCATCATCGACCGCGCCTACGTGCCCGGCACCCGGGCGGAACTGTCGATGCAGGGGGAGTTCCTGCCGCTGACGCAGACGCCCTCGGCCAAGCGGTTGTTCGAAATCTACGTGAACGCCGCGGCCGATACCGGGTTCCGGACGGATGGGGAGTTCACCGGCGGCTGCGCGGACTCGGGCTTCACCGCCGGCGTGGGGACGCCGACGATCTGCGCGGTCGGGCCGGTGGGCGGGAAGGCGCACAGCCCCGATGAGTTCCTGCGGATCGACACGATGGTCCCCCGCGCCCAGGCGGCCGCGCGGGCGATCCTGCGGTTGGAACGGGCGGGGCTTTAACGCTCCGCCGGCGGAATGGCGCGGAGGGACTGGGAGAAGGCCGCTGCCTCCGCCCGGTCCTTCTTCATGTGGACCCGGGCCGTGGAGGCCGGCTGGTGCGGCAACCCCACCCCCTGCCGTCGCGCGACGCTCGGCCGGATCGGGCGCGGGGCAAACCCGCCACCGCAGTTGGGGCAGACATTGAGGAGGATGGTGTCCACGCAATCCGCGCAGAAGGTACACTCATAGGAGCAGATGCGGGCATCCGTGGCGTGCGGCGGCAAGTCCTTGTCGCAGGATTCGCAGTTGGGGCGCAGTTGGAGCATGGGGTCTTCCTGGAGACGCATGAACGGGACCTGCCATGATGGTAGGGACATTCGATCGCCGATGGCCAGCCCGTATGGGGTCTTGGTGCCCGTGGACCCGCGTTATGGAAGGGGAGTGAAAGAGCTAATGAGCACAAGTTAACAGATGAAAATCAGGTTCTGGCCACGCGAAAGCCAGTGCCATCGGGGCGTCCGGTGCCGGCACCGCCCCTGTTGATTTTTTGGCTAGCTCCTCACCGCAGCCATTATGGTGACAATTCCTCAACGATTACTCGGTCAAGCAAGATGCGGAGTTCGTCGAGGGCATCTGGTGGTGGCCTATGTTCCGGCTCGAACACGTCCTTACTGTTGTCGGCCAATAGGTCTGCGCGAAACGAAGCCTCGACGAGAATACGTGCCAAGCGGTCAATGTTAACGGCAGGCCACGCCGCTTTCGCGCGTTTCTGCCAGGACTCGATAGCATCCATAGTCATGCCCGCCAGAGGTTCACTGCCACCAAAAGCATTATTCACTCGGGTCAGAAAATCTCGCTCCAGGGTCACTCGGGTCTCGAAGCGCGTTCGTCTCGTTCGTCCGTCCATCCACTCACACCTTCTCCAAAACGCGACACAATTCCTCGATCCACGGCTCCAGCCTTCGATAAACGTCCAACACAAATGCCGCATCCACACTGGACGGAGGGACTTTACCTCTCTGTCCAGCCATGCGGCAGGCCATTGTGACATCAAACTCGTCCCTTGAAATCGGACAAGGGCGAATGCCTTCAAGCCGAAACGGGGAGTAGCGGGTAAAGTCGGGTGATTTGCAGAGGGACCAGGACGCCGCCATCGCCGCGTTCCGCAGGCAGACGTAGACCAGCCCAGCTTCGTAGATGGCATTGTTTGCGTTTGCTTGCACCTGCGATGGTATGCCCTCGAGCACCTTTTGAAAGGAACGGCTATCCGCTATTGCATCGCGATAGGACTCAGGTTTGCCCAACTCATGCAGGAACTTGATCGGATCATACAGTGGTAGGGTCTCACGGTGCAGATGCCATGCGAACAACTCACCGTTGCAGAACATCTCCTGCAATCGAGTAGCCCCATACCAGGAAATGGACAACTTCAGTGTCTGCAAGTTGGCCGGAATAAAGTGTGCTATTCGTGCATCCGGGACCTTGCCCGCGCCATTGCGAACAACAGCTAATATATCGAGATCGCTCAGATCGTCTTGTTGTCTGCGACCGACCGAGCCAAATATATACACACCTAAGAGGGCCGAATCAATCATCGGTAAGAGATCGCTTTGTACAGAATTGAGACGAAAAGACCGATGTAAACATATCGCATCAGGACAGCAAGATAGTCGATAAACGCGAAGCCTCTGAACTTAGGGTCAGGTGACATATCAAGAAAAAGCTGCACTACATATTCAAAGGCGTT
>CANJSR010000275.1 GCA_947476855.1 Acetobacteraceae bacterium | reverse complement strand
CCGCATCCGCCGGTGACCGGACCGGCCCGCGCATCGTATGCACCGCGATCATCGAGCCGATCCCGGTGAACTGCAACGGCGCGTCCGCCTTCTGGCAAGCGGCGTTCAAACGCTCCCGCAGCGCATCACCGCGGGCGTTAAGGGCAACGGCGGCCTCGGGCGTATAGACTTCCGTCAGGCCGGCGAGGCCCGCATTCATCGTCAGAACGTTGTTGTTGAACGTCCCCGCATGCGGCAACGCGTCGGGCCGCCGAGGATCGAACAAATCCATGATATCGCCGCGCCCGCCAAAGGCGCCAAAGGACATGCCCCCGCCGATATACTTGCCGAGGGTCGTCAGGTCGGGCTTGACGCCGCGCACCGCCTGCAAGCCGCCGGGGGACAGGCGGGAGGTCATGACCTCATCGAAGATCAGCAGGGCGCCGACGCGGGTCGTTTCCTCCCGCAGCATCTTCAGGAACTCGGGATCGGCGATGATGCAGCCGCCGCTGCCCATCATCGGCTCCAGGATCACCACCGCCAGGTCGGCGGCGTTCTCGGCGATCAAGGCGCGCGTCTTCTCCATGTCGTTATACGGCGCCATCACATAGTCGAACGGCACATTGATCGGCGATCCACCGCCGGCGAAGCCGAACACCGCCCCGTGATAGCCGCCATCGAAGGTCAGCACCTTCGACCGCTTGGTGAAGATGCGGGCGAGCGAGATCGCCAGCAGATTCGCCTCGGTCCCGGAATTGGTGAAGCGGATGCGGTCCAGCCCGAAACGATCGCAGACGGCGCGGGCGAACCGAGCCTCGGTCAGGTTCGAGGCGCCGAAGTTGATCCCCTTGTCCAGCGCCCCATCCACCGCCTTGCGGATCACCGGATGGGAGTGGCCGTAGATGCCCGCCGTATATTCACCCAGGAAATCGACGAACTCATGCCCATCGGCGTCCCACAGCCGGCAGCCCTCGGCGCGCGCCATGGCGAGCGGGAAGGGGGCATAATGCAGCACGGTCCGCGTGTTGCCGCCGGGCATGACGGCCGTTGCCTCCACATAACGGGCGAGGCTTTTGGGGTTCGTCGCGACATAGG
This sequence comes from Acetobacteraceae bacterium, assembly GCA_947476855.1. Next base: position 5,724 of record CANJSR010000275.1, on the reverse strand, counting down.
CTTCCTTCGCCTCGTTCAAGGCGGTGTCGATATCGACGTTCTTGAGGTCGGTTTCACTCATGGCGGCGGCCCCCGCTGGCGTTTCGGAGGGCGCAGTGTGCGAAGGATCGTGCCGGGACGCAACCGCGGTTGCTCAACACCCTTGCCCCCACTACACACGCCCCGACGCGCAATCGCAGGAGCCTGCCATGGATCTCAAGGACCACATCAGGGGCATTCCCGATTTCCCGAAGCCGGGGATCCTGTTCTACGACATCTCGACGCTGCTGCGGCACGCGGATGCCTGGCAGGTGGCGATGGGGCGGATGTCCTCGGTTGTGCGCAAGCATCATCCCGACGTCATCGCCGGCATCGAATCCCGTGGCTTCCTCATCGCCGCCCCCCTCGCCCTCAAGCTCGGCTGCGGCTTCATCATGCTGCGGAAGAAGGGCAAGCTGCCGGGGCCAACCATTCCGCTGGACTACGAACTGGAATACGGCACCGACCGGATCGAGATCCAGGCCGACGCGGTGGAACCGGGCCAGCGCGTGGTGATCGTCGATGACCTGCTCGCAACCGGCGGCACGATGGCCGCGGGCATCCAGCTCCTGCGCAAGGTCGGCGCCGTGGTGCCGGCCGCCGCCGCATTGATCGAACTCACATTCCTCAATGGCCGCTCGAAGCTCGACGTGCCCTGCGATTCGCTGGTCGCCTACGACGAGTAATCGTCAGCCCAGCGGCCAGGACCACACGATCAGCCAGGTGCCGACGATCGCGACCAGGACCGTCAACGGCAGGCCGAGTTTCCAATAGTCGGAGAACAGGTAGCCCGCGGGCCGCATGACCAGGGTGCTGTTCTGGTGCCCGATCGGCGTCAGGAAGTCGCAGGCGGCGCCGAAGGCCACGGCCATCAGGAAGGCGTCCGGATTGAACCCCAGCGTGGCGGCCACGGTCGCCGCCACCGGGCCCATCACCAGCACGGCGGCGGCATGGTGCAGGAACGGTGTGACCAGCATCGTCACGACCATCATCATCCCCACCGCCATCGTGCCGGAAAGGTGAGCCCCCACCACGCCCAGGCCGTGCGCCAACAACTCAGTCGTGCCGGTGTCCTTCAGCGCCTCCCCCACCGGGATCAGGCAGCCGAGCATCACGATGACGGGCCAGTCTATGGCCTCGTAGGCCTCGCGGACGGGGATCAGCCGCAGCAGCAGGGTGGCCGTCGCGGCGACGAAGAACCCGATCTCCACCCGCACCAGCCCGACGCTGATCGCGACCAGCGCCACCAGCAGGATGCCCAGCGGCAGATACCCGGTCCGCCGCCGCCCGATCGCCAGGTTGCGCCCCGCGAGCGGCAGGCAGTCCAGTTGTCGCAGGGCGTCGGTCAGATGCGAGGTCATCCCCTGCATGACGATGATGTCGCCGCCCTGGAACACATGGTCCTGCAGGCGTTCGGTGTTGCGGTGGTCCGTCCGGCGGATCGCCAGGACATTGACCTCATGTGTTTCCCGCAGGCGTAGGTTGGACGCGGTCTGGCCAACCAGGATGGATTCGGGGCCGACGATGACCTCCGCCGCCTCCACATCGTCATCCTTGTCGCGTGCCTTCAGGGCGGCATGCTCATCGGCCCCCAATAGGCGCAGGCCGGCCCCTTGGATGACGCGAGGCAGGGCGGTCGGGTCGGCGCGCAGCACCAGGATGTCGTCGGCGAACAGGCCCCAATGCGGCTGCGGGACATAGCGGTGGCCGTGCTCGCGGATGATGGCGGCGACCGTGACCTCTCCCTGCGACGCGGCTTCCAGATCGGCCACCGTCTGGCCGACCAGGTTCGAGGAGGAGGGCAGGGCGGCCTCCACCGTATAGTCCTCGATCGTAAAGCGCCGATCGGCGGCGGGCTGGGCGCGGCGGTTTGCCGGCAGCAGCCGCCAGCCGATGCTGAGGAACAGGACGGCCACGATCGAGAGCGGCAACCCGACGGATGTGTAGTCGAACAGATGATACGGCTCACCGGTCACCGATCGTCGGACTTCCGAGATCAGCACGTTCGGTGATGTCCCGATCTGCGTCATCGTCCCGCCGATCAGTGACCCGAAGGCCAGCGGCATCAGATAGCGGGAAACGGGCCGGTTGCGCGCCCGGGCGGTCTGGATCGCCACGGGCAGGAAGATGCCAAGCACACCCACGTTCTTGATGAAGGCGGACAGGAATGTGACCGCCGCTGTCAGCAGCCCGACCTGCAAGGATGTGGAGCGGACCCGGTGCATCGTCCACCGCATCCACTCATCCACAACCCCCGAGACCGCCACCGCTCGGCTGATCACCAGGGCGGAGGCGATGATGATCACGACCGAACTGGAAAAGCCGGAAAATACCTTGGTTGCCGGCACCACGCCCAGCAGCGCGGCGGCGGACAGGGTGATCGCGCCGACAAGGTCGTATCGGAGGCGGTCCGACATGAACAGGACCAGCATGCCGGCGATAAGCGCCAGCGCCTCTATCTGCACCAGGGTCAAGCGTTACGGCCTTCCGTCAATTCCGGTGCAGGATAGCGGCGTCGGCCGAGTCAGGCGTCGAAAAAGACCAGCGTCCGCAACTCGATGCTTTCCCGCGGGTTCATGTCGGCCGGCGCGTTTGGGTCCTGGAACGAGGTATGCGGCATGAACCGCGCCCGCCCGTCGCGCAGCGAGTCATAGCACTTGAGCAGGAACACCTCATCCCGGCTCATGTCCGGGGCGTAGAGCCAGCGATGTGCTGGGTTGTGGGTCAGGCAGTAGATTTCGCCGACGCGGTCCCGGTAGATCAGGTCCTGGCCGACCAGATCGCCGGGCGCGATGGTGCGCGCGTCGCAGAGTGCCAGGGGCGAGTCCTGCAACGGCCCGCGGATCGGGCGCCAGAGGTTCACGATGGCGAAGCGCTTGCCCAACAGGGCTTCCGCTTCCTCGCCCATCACGTCGCGGACGCGCTGGGGGCCCGAGACCTCGGTGTAGTCGCCATGGATGCGGGTGACGGGTTGGCGGGGGATGCCGGGCGTGCGGTCCTCCACCCCCCAATGGCGGCGGCGGATCGTGTGGTCGAAGATCACGACGCGGGAAGCGCCGGTGGCCTCGGCGATGATGCGCTGGGTTTCGGGGTAGGTGACGCGGCGGAGTTCGTCCTCGTCATACATGTCGACCGTGGCGGTGGGGGCGGTCAGGAGTTGGAACCCCTCCACATCCAGGGACAGGGTGCCGGCGACGGGGCGCATGTCGTGGATCGCGACGGTGCGCTTGTCCTCGATGATGTTGCTGCGCAGCTGGTCGGGGGGGAGTTCGTAGGTATAGGTGTGCGGCTTCTCGGCCATCCTGGCCAGGTAGATGACGTCGCCGGTGACGGCGGGCAGGCTTGTGATGGATGCGATGTCCAGCGGCATGGTTTGGTCTCTCCCATATGCTTGCGGCCGAGATGGGGGCATATGCCCGGATGGCGACCCGCGCCCGACGCGGGGCTGGTCAGAGTGAATAGGGCATCCGGACGCCGGGGTCACCGGCCGGAAAATCCCGCTGGTCGCGGGTGACCAGCAGCATCTCCCGCGCCTGGGCCGAGGCCCAGATGATCGCGTCCGGCAGCTTGAGCCGGTAGCGCTGTCGGATCGCCACGGCCCGGTCGGCGACGGCCTGGTCGATCGGCACCAAGGTGAAGCTGTCGAGGAAATCCCGCGTCGCCTGGGTGTGCGGCGGTGGGGCGCCGGTCAGGACCTCCATCCACGTGATCACGCTGATGGCGCGGGTTTCGTGGCGGTCCAGTTCCTCCCGCGCCGCCGGGATGCCGCGCAGGTCGTCGATCAGGATGTTCGTGTCGAACAGCGCCTTCACCATTCGGCGCGCAGCCGGTCCTGGTAGGCGAGGCCGTCTTCCGCGTCCGCACCCCAGAGGCCGAACGCCGCCTGGGCATCGGCCTGCTGGTGGCGGGCGAGATACTCGGCGATGGCCTCCCGCACCACGAAGGCGCGGGGCTGCTTGACCCGGTCGCACAGGGCGGCGAGGGCCTGGATCTGGGTGTCGGGGATGTCTACCAGGGTTCTCATGGGGAGGGGTATATCTGATATCGAACGTGTATATCAAGATTCATCGGTGCCTGGCTTTTGCCCCGCGGCTTCTTTGTGTTGACATTGCCAACACGCGACGCCATCTCCGCTTCATGAGCGCATCGTCATCCAGTGCCGAGGTCAATATCCACATCCGTGCCCGTTCCCGGGACCGGTCCGTGATCGACCAGGCCGCCGAACTGCTCGGCACCAACCGATCCCAGTTCATGCTGGCCTCGGCGTTGAAGGAGGCGAAAGCGGTCCTCCTCGACCAGACGACGATCCAGGCCGACCAGCAGGCCTTCCAGAAGGTGCTGGATTGGATGGACGCGGCCCCGACCGAGGCGGAGGAAGCGGGGATGCGCCGACTGATCGAGACCAGGGCACCTTGGAACCCGACCCGCGCAGGTGACTGATCCCGACGGGGCCTACGAGCCGCCCACCCTTCTGACCGCGCTGCATGAGATCGTCGGTTTCCGCTCCGGTGAACCGTCCCTGGATGATTGGCTGCGGGAGCGGGCGCTGGCCAACATGGCCGTTGGTGCCACAAGAACCTACGTCATCACGCCATCCGGATCGTCCCGGGTCGTCGGATATTATGCTTTGTGCATGGGCCATATCCTGAGCCAGGAGGTCACAGGCTCCATGCGTCGCAACATGCCGCGATACATCCCAGCCGTGGTGCTGGGGCGGCTTGCGATCGATACGGACTGGCAGGGCAAGGGTCTTGGTCGGTCATTGCTGCACGACGCGGTCATGCGGTCGCTCCGCGCCTCCCGCGAAGTATCTGCGAGGCTGCTGGTGGTCCACGCGATTTCCCCGGAGGCCGAGGCGTTCTACCGGCGATACGGGTTCACCCGACTGTCGGTGGAAACGCCAACCCTCGCCCTGGACCTGGTCAAGCTGGGGGTGATCGCGGACGGTCCGTAAGCTCCCCCAACCTTACCCCGGAAACATCGCCCGCAGCCGAGGCGCCACATCCCGGGCGAACATCTCCAGATGCGGGTTCATCTGATCCGGCTGCATCCCCGGCGGCACAGCCCAGGTCACCAGGTCCGTCAGCCCGTATTCCCGGATGAACGCCGCGGCCTGGGCCACGCATTCATCCACTGTCCCGATGATCCAGGTCTGCGGGATGCGGGCGTCGTCGGTGATGCCCGCCACGCCGCCATGACCGCCGGAGTCCGCGCGGAACTGGCTGTAGACCGCCATCCGCCGCCGCTCTCCCTCCCGTACAGCCGGCCAGTCGCGGGCGCGGTCGTTGGTCACCAGGACCGGCTTGATCAGTCCGATGCGGTGGGCGGCCGGATCGCGCCCCTCCGCTTCCAGCGTTGCCCGCCAGGTGTCCAGCGATGCCCCCCTCGGCCCTTGCGGCAGCAGGTTGGTGCGGAACCGGGCGGCCCGCCGAGCGCCGGCCTCGGAAAGGGCTGCGACCCAGAGAGGGGGGCCGCCGGGCTGGACGTAGCCGGGGGTGATCTTCACGTCCTCGAACTGGTAGCGCTTGCCGGAGAAGCTGAATTTCTCCCCGGTGAAGGCGCGGGTCAGCACCTCCAGCCCCTCATCCGTCAAAGACAGGCGGCGGGAGACGGGGAAGCCGAAGCCGCGGAATTCATGCGGGGCGTAGCCCATGCCGACCCCGATCTCGACCCGCCCGCCCGAGAGGTTGTCGAGCACGGCCAGGT
>CANJSR010000274.1 GCA_947476855.1 Acetobacteraceae bacterium | reverse complement strand
GCGTGATCGACCAGGTGCATGTAGTTCACGCCCGATGGGCAGGTCGTCATGCAGGACAGGCAGGACAGGCAGCGATCGACATGGCGCACGACCTCCTCGGTCGCGGGCCGTTCGTTCTCCAGCATGTCCTTGATCAGATAGATGCGGCCACGCGGGCTATCCAGCTCGTCGCCGAGCAGAACGAAGGTCGGGCAGGTGGCGGTGCAGAAGCCGCAATGCACGCAGGTCCGCAGCACCTGGTTCGAGGCGGCGATGTCCGGGTCGCGGAGCTGTTCGGCGGTGAAGTTCGTTTGCATGGTCTACAGCCCCGCGGTGATGCGGCCAGGGTTCATGATCCCCTTGGGATCGAAGGCCGCCTTCACGCGGCGGGTGATGCGCGCGAGCGGGGCGGGTTCGTCGGGTACGACCCGCACGGCGCTCCGCAGCGAATCGGGCGCGCGCATCAGGGTCCATTGGCCACCAGCGTGCGTGGCGGCGGCTTCGATGGCCAGATGGGCGGCCTCGGTCGCCGGCCCGGTCAGCCAGACCAGCCCGCCGCCCCAGTCCAGATAGCCGGTCATGCCGTGGCCCTTGGTCAGGCCCGTCAGCACGCCCGCCCCGGCGGAGGGCCGGACGGAGACGCGCCAGACCGCGTCCCCCGGTTCGGCCGCCAGCGGGCGCACGTCGCGCACCGCCCGCCAGACCGCGCGGGAGGTCGCGTCGTCCAGGATGACCGTGCCGGCCAAAGCCAGTTGGGCGGCCAGTTTTTCCGTCCGATAGGTGACGGAGGCGGCGAAATCCTCGATCCGCGCCAGTGCGACATCGGTCCCGAAGCCCGCCAGTTCGGGGACCCGCGCGGCGGCCTCCTTCGGCAGCCAGGCTGCGGCGGAGACGCTGAACGGAGACCCCAGCGCCGCCGACAAAGCCGCGACGGCGGCGGCGGCATCGAGGCCGGGGATCGCGAGCGTGCCGGTCTGTTCGGGTGCCGGCAGGACCTTCAGCGTCACCTCGGTGATCACGCCCAGCGTGCCGTGGCTGCCGGTGAACAGCTTGCACAGGTCGAGACCCGTCACGTTTTTCAGGACTCGGCCGCCGGAGTGGATCACCTCCCCCCGTCCCGTCACGGCGCGGATTCCCATGACATGGTCGCGCACCGCGCCCCAGGCGACACGGCGCGGGCCGGAGAGATTCGTGGCCGTGACGCCGCCGATCGTCTGCGGCCGGTCGGTCAGGCCGAGCAGGACCGACAGGTCAGGGGGTTCGGCGATGAGGTGCTGGCCCTTTTCGGCCAAGGCGGCCTCCACGACCGACAGGGGCGTGCCGGCGCGGGCGCTGATGATCAGTTCCTGCGGCGAATACAGCACGATGCCGCTGTCGCCCGCGGTCGAAACGACCCGTTCGGCCTGGACCGGGCGCAGCATCCCGGCCTTGGTGCCGTTGCCCTGGACCAGCAGCGGCTCATTCCGGGCGGCGGCCTGGGTGATGCGATCGGCGAGGGCGGCCTCGGCCGGGTTGGGCTGAACGTGCGAGATGGTTTCCATGCCCAAGCATCATGCCGCGTCACGACGGGTCGCGCTATCCGGGGTCCGGAGATAGAATCACCCCAACCAACTGGAGGAACCCCCATGCGTGTCATCGATGTCCAGGTCCACGCCTATGAGCGGAATCACCCCGGACGCCCCTGGGCGGGCCATCTGCACGGCCCCGCATCCGCCAATGGCCCCGAGATGGCCGCCGCCATGGACGCGGTCGGCGTGGACGCCGCCGTCATCGTGTCGTCGTTCAACCTCTACCGCCTCGACCCGAGCTACGCGCTGGCGGTCCAGGCCGTCTGGCCCGACCGCTTCCGCGTGGTGACGCCGGTCGATGTGACCGACCCGGCGATCGAGGAATTCGTGGCCGAGTGGGCGAAGACACCAGGCGCGCGCGGCATCCGAATCATGCTGCGGGATGAGTTGCTCAGCGACCCGGCTGACCCGCGCATGCGCCGGACCTTCGCCGCGGCCGGACGGCATGGACTGCCGGTGAACTTCCTCTGCTGGGGCCGGCTGGATCAGGGGACGGAGGTCGTGAAGCGCAACCCGGACACGGTGATCGTGATCGACCACCTCGGGCTGCTGCAACCGAATGAGCCGCCGCCGTTGGCCGAACCCTGGGCGGACCTGCCGAAGCTGCTGGCCCTCGCGGCGTATCCGAATGTGCGGGTGAAGATCAGCGGCGCCTGCACCCTGTCGCGGGAGGCGCCGCCCTACGACGATATCTGGGAGCCGGTGCTGCGGATCATCGACGCCTTCGGCCTGGATCGCTGCATGTGGGGCACGGACTGGACCCGCACGAGCGGCATGCTGACCTACGAACAGGGCGTGGCGCCGTTCCGCAACACCACCCGCCTGTCCGAGAGCGACAAGGCCCAGTTGATGGGCGGAACGGTGGAGACGGTCTACAAGTGGTAGAACCCCTGGCGTGACCGGCTTTGGCTGGTCACGCCGTGCCTATGCCGAACGGCGCTTGCGGAAGACGCGCCAGATGCCGTCGACCGCCACGGAGTCCTGCCCGTCGGCGGAGATCACGCCGCGCACGAACACCATCGAGCCGGTGGCCCGGGTGACCTCTCCGCGCAGTTCCAGGAAGGCGCCCGGTGGGACGGCGGCCAGGAAATGCGTGTTCAACTGGATGGTGACGTTGGGTACGTTGTCGGCCTCGGCCGCGACGTAACAGCCCAGCGTGTGATCGGCGAAGGCGACCAGGATGCCGCCATGCACGGCGCCGGCGGGGTTGGCGTGGTCGGGGCGGGTCTGCAACCCATAGCGCCACTGGCCATCGACCTGGCGTTCCCACGGCGTGCCGATGCCGGCGGGCATCAGGTCGTGGTGCATCGGCGACCACCCGGCGGCGGCGGGATCGAAGGGGCTCATGCGGAACGGTGTTCGGGCGGACGCGCGCTGACGCGGCCCTGCCCCATACGGAAGATACGAAGTGTCATCCGCCCAAAATGCGGGATATGCGACGCTGTCGCAACCGCCACCGCATTTGTCACGCGCCACGCCCCCGGCTAGCGTTCGGGGCAAGGAGAAACGCCCATGTCAGAAGCCGTGACCAAGCCCGTCCCCATCCCGGATTCCATCAGCGCCCCCTTCTTCGACGGCGCGCGCCAGGGCCGGCTCATGCTCCAGTGCTGCGCGGCCTGCGGCAAATGGAGCTTCCCGGTCCGCGAGCGCTGCCCCCATTGCTTTGCCGCCAAACTCGAATGGCGCCAGGCGAGCGGGCGCGGCACGCTGTACACCTTCGCCATCATGCACCAGGTGATGAACCCGGGCTTCGCCGGCGCCGTGCCCTACAACATCGCGCAGATCGACCTGGAGGAAGGCGTGCGGATGACCTCCAACGTCGTCGGCATCCCCAACAATGCGTTGAAAATCGGCATGAAGCTGGAAGCCATCTTCGAAGATGTCGGCCAGGACGTCAGCCTGCCGAAATTCCGCCCCGTCACCGGTTGAGCAGGAGGAAACGACCATGCCGAACCAGTCAAAGGGCGCAATCGTCGGCCTCGGCGTCACGCCGATGGGCAAGATCTACGGCCGCCGCTCGGTCGATTTCGCGGCCGAGGCCATCGCGCTGGCGCTGGAAGACGCCGGCCTGCAGAAAAGCGACATCGACGGGCTGCTGATCAACGCCAACATCCCGAACGACATGGACCCGCGCACGCAGATGACGCTGGGGTTCGAGAATCTCAACCTGATCAATGTCATGAGCGCCTATGGCTCCACCGCCGGCGGCATGATGCAATACGCCTGCATGGCGATCCGGGAGGGCCTCGCGAAGACCATCGTGCTCGTCTACGCCGATGCGCCGCTGTCCCCCGCCCGCGGGGCTGGCCAGTCCTATGCCGGCCCGCATCGCTATCCGCTGGGCGGCATGACGGGCCTGAAGGCCGCCTATGGGGAGTTCGGAGCCAATGTCGGCTATGCTCTGGCGGCGCAGCGGCACATGCACCTGTATGGCACCACCGAGGACCACCTGGGCATCATCGCCGTCGGCCAGCGCAAATGGGCGCAACTCAGCCCCTGGGCGCAGATGAAGGCGCCGATGACGATGGAGGACCACCACAACTCCCGCTGGATCGCCGAACCGCTGCGGCTGTTCGACTGCTGCCTGGTCTCGAACGGCGCCGTCGCGCTGATCGTGACCTCGGTGGAGCGGGCGCGGGACCTGAAGCAGCCGCCGGTGCATGTGCTGGGCTACGCGCAATGCGCGCCCGGCGACAACCTCGATACCTCCCGCCATCCGGCGGTCGAGACCGGGGCGAAGCGGTCGGGCGAGGTCGCGTTCCGCATGGCCGGCATCACACGGGACGACATCGGGACCTGCCAACTCTACGACTGCTACACCTACACCGTGCTGGTGACGCTGGAGGATTACGGCTTCTGCAAGAAGGGCGAGGGCGGTCCCTTCGTCGCCGATGGCAAGTTGGGCCCGGGCGGATCGCTGCCGACCAACACCGGCGGCGGGCAGTTGTCAGGCTACTACATGTGGGCCTTCACGCCGCTGTCCGAGGCCGTGGTCCAGGCCCGCGGCCAGGGCGGCGCGCGCCAGGTGCCGAACAGCGACTTCGTGCTGGTCAGCGGGAATGGCGGGATCCTGAACTTCCACTCGACGCTGATCCTCAGCCGGCATACCTCGGGGTAGGCGCTACCCCGTTGGGCGCGCCGCCATCATCGCGTCCGCCAGCGCGTCGCGCCCATCCGCCCGCAGGCCCTCGATCACCCGCACCTGTTCGCTGGCCGGACGGTTCTGGCTGAGCTTCGCCTTGCCCTCCAGCCGCGTGATCGGCAGGGCGATGCCGAGGATTCCCTTCAGCATGCCGTCGATGTAGTCGGCGGGGGCATCGGACACGGCCCAGGGTTTGGCGCGCTCCCCCTCATGCCGGTCGGTCAGGCGGGTGACGACATCCAGCAGGCGGGCCGGATCGTCGAACACCTCCAGCGGGCCATAGGCGTGGATGGCGACATAGTTCCAGGTGGGGACGACCTTGCCGGTCTCGGCCTTCGCCTCGTACCAGGACGGCGTGATGTAGCCGTCCGCCCCCTGGAAGATCGCCATCGTCGGCACCGAGGGATCGGCCAGGCGGCCATGCGGGTTGGCGCGGGCGATGTGGCCGATCAGGGTGCCATATGGCGCGGGCTCCGGGTCGATCAGCAGCGGCAGATGCGTGCCCAGCAGGCCGTCCGGCGTCATGCTGACCAGGGTCGCGAAGCCATGGCGGCGGATCGCGTCGTGCAGCGTCGGGATGTCGGATTCGAGGAAGTGCCGCGGGATGTACACAGTCGGATGCCTTGGAATGGGACGCCTACTGTGATCGGCGCTGTAGCGTCACGGAAGGCCTGATCCGGCGGACAGGGTCAGACCAATCGGAAAGACGTGGCTGGGGCGGGAGGATTCGAACCTCCGCATGACGGAGTCAAAGTCCGTTGCCTTACCGCTTGGCGACGCCCCATGCGTGGATCGCGGTGATAGGTCGGCGCGCGGCCGGAGTAAAGCCGGATCGAGCGTTTATCCCAGCCGCCCATGGCAGTGCTTGTACTTCTTGCCGGACCCGCAGGGGCACATGGCGTTGCGGCCCACATTCCCCCAGGTGGCGGGGTTGTTCGGGTCCACCGCCTCGGCCGGCGGCATCCCGGACAGCGCGATCGGCTCGGACAGGCCATCCAGCGCGCCTTCCCCGTGGTCAAACCCGTAGGCGGCCGGGTCGCCATGGCTTTCCAGGAACGGCACCATGGCGGGCTCCTGGATCATCGGCTGCTCGGGGGCGAGTTCGACGCGCGCCATGACCGAGGAGACGCGCTCCTTCAGCTCATCCAGCATCGCGTTGAACAGGACGAAGGCTTCGGATTTGTATTCGTTCAGCGGGTCGCGCTGGCCATAGGCGCGCAGGCCGATGCCCTGGCGCAGGTGGTCCAAAGCATGCAGGTGTTCCTTCCAGACCGCGTCCATGGTCTGGATCAGGATGCTCTTCTCGATATAGCGCAGCAGGTCGGGGCCGAAATTGGCGGCCTTGGCGGCCATCATCTCATCGACCGACTTCTGGATGCGTTCGCGCAGCGCGACCTCGTCGGTGCCTTCCTCGGCGCCCCAGGCCTGGATCGGCAGGTCCATGCCGAACACCCGGTTCACGTCGGCGGCGAGGTCCGCGAGTTCCCAGTTCTCACTGAAGGCCTGCTCGGGCACGCGGCGGGCGACCATCGTGGCGACGACTTCCTCCCGCATGTCGGCAACCGTCTCGGCCACGTCGTCGGCCCGCATGAACTCCTTGCGCTGGGCATAGACCTCCTTGCGCTGGGCGTTCATCACGTCGTCGTATTTCAGCACGTTCTTGCGGGTGTCGAAGTTCCGCGCTTCGACCTTTTTCTGCGCCTTTTCCAAGGCCTTGTTGATCCAGGGATGGACAATCGCCTCCCCTTCCTTCAGCCCCAGCTTCTGCAGCATCCCGCCCATCCGGTCGGAGCCGAAGATGCGCATCAGGTCGTCTTCCAGCGACAGGAAGAAGCGGGAGCGCCCCGGGTCGCCCTGCCGGCCCGATCGGCCGCGCAGCTGGTTGTCGATGCGGCGGCTTTCGTGGCGCTCCGTGCCGATGACGAACAGCCCGCCGGCGGCCTTCACCTTATCGTGTGCCGCGGCGATCTCGGCGCGGACCTGCTGTTCCTTCGCCGCCCGTTCGGCTTCGTCCTCGATGCCCGCCAGTTCCTTCCGCAGGCGCATTTCCAGGTTGCCGCCGAGTTTGATGTCGGTGCCGCGGCCGGCCATGTTGGTGGCGATCGTGATC
>CANJSR010000273.1 GCA_947476855.1 Acetobacteraceae bacterium | reverse complement strand
GACAGGATGGGGATCCGCTCACGCACCGCCGTCTCGAAGTCCATGCCGGTGAAGCCGATGGCGGCGTCGCCCCACAGGTTCATGCACAGCTTGTCCGGCTTGGCCAGCTTGGCGCCCATCGCCAGGCCGAGGCCCATGCCGAGCTGCGTGGTCTTGCCCCAGCCGATGTAGGACATGGGGGTGGTGGAGTTCCAGAACGGGGAGATCTGGTCGCGCGGGCTGCCGGCATCATGGGTGATGATGCAGTTGTCCATGCCGACGACGTCGCTGACCGTGGCGTGCAGGTCGCGGATCACGCGGTAGGGGTTCAGCGGCGCTTCGTTGTGGTCGCGCAGCGGCTGCCACTGCTTCATCCACTCATTCCGGGCGGCGACGATTTCGGCCACGGTGTCGCGGCAGTCGCGGTTCGCCTTGATGGTCTGGCGCAGTTCGCCGATCAGGGCCTGCAGCGTCAGCTTGGCATCGCCCACCAGGCCAACATTGCTGACCACGTCCTTGTTCAGATGGTTCGGGTCGAGCGTGGCGTGGATGAACTTCTTGCCCTTGGGGAACTTGATCCCGAAGTTCGTTTCGGTGAACGAGCAGCCGATGCCGATGACCAGGTCGGTCTTCTGCAGGAAGTGATTGAGCTGGCCCGGGATGGCGTTGCCGCCCGAGCCCAGCGACAGCGGATGGGTTTCCGGGAACGACGACTTGCCACCCAGGCTGGTGGTGACCGGCGCGCCGAGAAGTTCGGCGAGCTCACGCAGTTCCGGCCAGGCTTCGGCCCACTGGACGCCGGTGCCGGAGTAGATGATCGGGCACTTCGCGGCCAGGATCGCGGCGGCGGCCTTGCGGACGTCAGCCTGGTCGGGGCCGTACTTGTGGACGCCGACCGGGGTGTAGTCGATGTCGCCGATTTCCTCGTTCCAGATATCGGTCGGGATTTCGACGATCGCCGGGCCCGAGCGGCCATTCCGCAGGTTGCTGAACGCGCGGCGCAGGATGTTCTGCAACTCGGCCGGAACGTTCACGGCTTCGGCGATCTTCGAGATGCCGCGCATGGAACGGGTGGAGTTGTAGTTCGGGTCGATCCCGGCGATGCGGCGGGCATAGCCCTGCGGCAGGACCAGCAGCGGAACGGATTCGGAATAGGCCTGCGCCACGCCGCCATAGGCGTTTTCCGCGCCCGGGCCGTGCTGCATGCAGAAGGCGCCGATCTTGCGGCCGGAGGTGACGCGGGAGATGGCGTCGGCCATGTGCAGGCCGATACGCTCCTGGCGGACGATGATGGGGCGGATATCGGCCGCGGCCGCGAATTCCAGCAAATGGTTGACGGGGTAGCCGCAGAGGATCTCGATCCCCTCGCGTTTCATGATCTCGGCGATCGCCTGACCGACTTTCATCTGCTCGGTTCCTTCCTGCAGGATTGGACGTTTCCACCAGCCGGCGGGCCGGTAGTGTTAACGCGATAGGGTATGATGGGGCGGGGGTGGTGGCAACCGGGGGGTCAGGCCATGCCCAGCGCGAGGAGGGTGCGGGGGCCGGCGACGCCGTCGGCGATCAGGCCCTTGGCGGCCTGGAAGCGCTTGACCGCGGCTTCGGTCTTTGGGCCGAAATAGCCGGTCTCCGGCACCTCGAACCCCGCGGCGGTCAGGTTGCGTTGCAGCGTCTTGACCAGGGCGCCGGTGTCCTTCAGCCGCAGGCGGGTGCTGGCCATGGCATTCGTCGCGACGACGCCGCCGAGGCCGAGGGCCCGCTTCGCCCGTGTCAGGCAGGCTTTCCGGTCGTCCAGCCCGTTCGGCGTCCTCTTCTTTTTGGGGCCGGTGTTGATGATCTTGCTGATGGCAAGGACATCGTCGGCGTCGGCGTGGTCGTTCAGCTTGTTGCGGGTCCAGAACTCACAGGCGATCTTCAGGGACGTGACCGGATCGGCGGCGAGCGTCGGCTCCTTGATCAGATCCAGGTCCGGCGCTTTGCTATAGGATTCGTAGTTGGCCCGTCCGGTCAACTGGATCAGGCCGCGTCCCTTGAACAGGATTCCGTCGCCCTTTTCCGTGTTGCCCAGGTCCTCCCGCCCTTCATAAGCGGCGCCCGAGGCGCTTTCCTCGGTCTGCGTGAACCCGAAGCTCTCGTGGCAGATCTGGGCGGCGAAATGGGCGGCGCGGAGGTCGGTGTTGATCCCGTGTTCCCGCAACGTCGCGGTCATGATCGGGCCGACGGCGTCGATGATCCGGTCCTGCGCCTTGCCACGCGCCTTGTTGGTGATGAAGCGGGGGGCGACGGCGCGGAGGAAGGCGGCGCCGTAGCGGTCGGGGATGGGGGTCATGAAAACGGTCCCCCGCCGACATTCGGGATCGATGGGGCACATATTGAGCCGGGGGGCGGTCTGGAACAGGTCCTCGATGCGCATGGGGCGTCTCCTGCCCGGGTCGACAAGCCGATCCTCCACTTGTACCCCTGCCGGGACAAGAGTGGGGAAACGCCGCCTGATGCTTGCCACCTCGATCGCCCGCCTGTGCGGCCCCCGCCTGCACTATGCCTGGATCGCGCTTGCCGTGACCTTCGTCGTGATGATGGGCTCGGTCGGGGTCCGCAGCGCGCCGGGCGTCATCATCATCCCTTTGCAGCAGGCCTTTGGCTGGGATGTCGCCACGATCTCGGGGGCCATCTCGCTCAATCTGCTGCTGCTGGGGCTGGTTGGGCCGTTCGTCGCGGGGCTGATGGAGGTGATCGGCCTGAAGCGCACCATGCTGTCCTGCCTGGCCGTGCTGCTGATGGGAACGACACTGGCCAACTTCATCGCCGAACCCTGGCAGTTGTTCATGACCTGGGGCGTGATGGTGGGAATCGGGGTCAGCGCCGGAGCAATGGGCATGGCCGCGGCGGTCGCCAACCGCTGGTTCACCGAGCGGCGGAGCCTCGCGATGGGCATGCTGATGGCAGCCAATGCCGCGGGGCAATTGATCTTCCTCCCGGTGCTCGGCGGGCTGGCCGAGACCCATGGCTGGCGCAGCGTGTCGATGACCGTCACCGTCGTGGTCGCCGCGCTGTTTCCCCTGGTAGCCCTGCTGCTGCCGGACGCCCCGGCCAGCGTCGGGCTGTCACCCTATGGCGGCACACCGGACTCGGTGCTGCGGAAGGCGCCGGGCAACCCGTTCCTGGTGACGCTACAGGGGCTGCTGCGCGGGGCGCGGTCGGTGGATTTCTGGCTGATCGCCATCGTCTTCGCGATCTGCGGATTCTCCACCGCGGGCCTGGTGGCGACGCATTTCGTGACCTACTGCGTGGATCATGGCCTCAGCCAGGGCACCAGCGCGAGCCTGCTGGGATCGCTGGGCGTGGCGAGCCTGGTCGGCTCGATCCTGTCCGGGTGGATCACGGACCGATACAACCCGCGGCTGATCCTGTTCGCGATCTTCACGCTGCGGGGCGTGTCGCTGATCATCCTGCCGTATACGGCGTTCGATATCACGAGCCTGACGATCTTCGCGCTGTTCAACGGCATCGAGTGGGTGGCCACGGTGCCGCCGATCGTGAAACTGCTGAATGAGAATTTCGGGCGAAGGGATGCACCGATCCTGGTGGCCTGGATCTACGCGATGCACCAAGTGGGCAGCGCCGCGGCGGCCCTGGGGGCGGGGCTGCTGCGGGATTTCACGGGGACGTACGTGCTGGCGTTCGTGTCGACGGGCGTCGCGTGCCTGCTGGCGTCGTGGCTGGTGATGCGGATACCCCGGGCCCAGCCGGTGGCGGCGTAGGGCGGGGCTTTGCCCCGAGACCCCACAAGGGGGCTTTGCCCCCTTGACCCCCACCAAAGGCCGAGGCCTTTGGAAACCATTGGTTTTGGTGGGATGAACGAAGGGGGTAACCCGGACCGTGACAGGTCCGGGTTACCCCCTTCGTTCATCCCACCAACTCACGGTTCCAAGGGCTGTGCCCTTGGCGGGAGGTCCAGGAGGGCAGCGCCCTCCTGGCGGGGTTCCGGGGCAGCGCCCCGCCCTACCCCGTCACTGACAGGCCAGGCATTCCTCATAGTCCGTCGTGTTCGACATCGCCGCCATCGGCATGGGCAGGCGGTCGTCGTAGGCCGACACCGGCGCCCCCGTGATCGCCATGGGCGCGATTGCCTTTTCGCTGACGGCGTCGGCGCGGGCGATGGACAGGCTGCGGCAGTAGTACAGGGACTTCATGCCCTTCTTCCATGCCATGTAGTGGATCTGGTGCAGGTCCCGCTTGTGCACATCCGCCGGCAGGAAGATGTTCACCGACTGGCTCTGGCAGATGAAGGGCGTGCGGTCGGCCGCGTGCTCGATGATCCAGCGCTGATCCAGTTCGAACGCCGTCTTGTAGACCGCCTTCTCGTGGTCGGTCAGGAACGGCAGATGCTGGACGCTGCCCTGGCGGACGGTGATCGACGACCAGACCTCATCGTTGTCCTGCCCGCGTTCGGCCAGCAGCTTCTGCAGATGCCGGTTGCGGACCGAGAAGCTGCCCGACAGCGTCTTCTGCAGGAACACGTTGGCGGCGATCGGCTCGATCCCCGGGGATGCGTTGCCGGCGATGATCGAGATCGACGCGGTCGGCGCCAGCGACATCTTGTGAGAGAACCGCTCCATCACGCCGTATTCGGCGGCATCCGGGCAGGCGCCCCGTTCCCGCGCGAGTTTCTCGGACGCGGCATCGGCCTGAGCGCGGATGTGGCGGAAGATCTTCTTGTTCCACACCTTCGCGACGACGCCTTCCCAGGGGACGTTCTGCGATTGCAGGAACGAATGGAAGCCCATGACGCCGAGGCCGACGGACCGCTCCCGCATCGCGGAGTAGCGGGCCTTTTCCATCAGGTCGGGCGCGCGGTCGATGAAGTCCTGCAACACGTTGTCGAGGAAGCTCATGACGTCTTCGACGAAGGTCGGGTGGTCTTCCCACTCGAACCAGTTCTCCAGGTTCAGCGAGGACAGGCAGCACACCGCGGTGCGCTCCTTGCCATGCTGGTCGCGGCCGGTGGGCAAGGTGATCTCGCTGCACAGGTTGGAGGTCTTGACCTCCAGCCCCGCGAGCTTGTGGTGCTCGGGACGGGCGTTGTTCACGTGGTCGGAGAAGACGAGGTACGGCTCGCCGCTTTCGATCCGGGTCGTCAGGATGCGAATCCACAGCGACCGGGCGGAGATCGACCGGACGACCGAGCCGTCCTTGGGGGAGCGCAGCGCCCAGGGCTGGTCGAGTTCGACGGCGCGCATGAACTCATCGGGGATCTGGATCCCGTGATGCAGGTTCAGCGCCTTGCGGTTCGGGTCGCCGCCGGTGGGGCGGCGCATTTCGATGAATTCCTCGATCTCGGGGTGGGAGACCGGCAGATAGACGGCGGCCGACCCGCGGCGGAGCGAACCCTGGGAGATGGCGAGGGTCAGGCTGTCCATGACGCGGATGAAGGGGATGACGCCCGAGGTCTTGCCGACCGCGCCGACCTTCTCGCCGATCGAGCGCAGGTTACCCCAGTAGGAGCCGATGCCGCCGCCCTTGGCCGCAAGCCACACATTCTCATTCCAGAGGCCGACGATGCCGTCGAGGCTGTCCGATGCCTCATTCAGGAAGCAGGAGATCGGGAGGCCGCGCTCGGTGCCGCCGTTGGACAGGATGGGGGTGGCCGGCATGAACCATAGCTTGCTCATGTAGTCATAGATGCGCTGGGCGTGGCCGGCGTTGTCGCCATAGTAGGAGGCGACGCGGGCGAACAGGTCCTGGAATTCCTCACCAGGCATGAGGTAGCGGTCGGAGAGGGTGGCGCGTCCGAACTCCGTCAGCAGGACATCGCGCGACCGGTCCACCCGGACGGGGTAGCGGCCTGGCATCTGCACGGTATCCAATACCTGAACGGCATCAAGCACGGCTGTTCCCCTTGGTCTCGTCGTCTTCCACGCGCCAATGTCCCCGTTCGGGGGGCGGTCGGTCAACTACATATGGCGATATTGCGACGTCCGCGCCACAAGATACGGATGTCCTTGTGGCGCAAACACAACAGTCGGGACCATCACGCCGCCGAAAATGCCGCAAAATTCGGCACTTCAACGCCGTTCATGAGATGAGGCCCGGTTCCTGAGTCGGGAATCCAGTCCCGTCCCAGGTCGACTCGATCGGGTCAGGCCGCCTGGGCGACCGTGAGCTCGGTTCCGCCGACGGTCGTGCGCCGCATGTCCCGGATCTGGGTGTGATCATAGCGGCGGGCGCGGTGCATGGTGCAGCGGTTGTCCCACATCACCAGGTCGAACTTGCGCCATTGGTGGGTATAGACCCGCTGCGGCTGGGTCGCGTGTTCGGCCAGGTCGCGGATGAAGGCCATCGCCTCGGGAGTCGGCCAGCCGATGATCTTGCCGATATGGGAAGACAGGTAGATCGACTTCCGCCCGCCGCGGGGATGCGTCCGCACCAGGCTTTGCAGCACCGGGCGCATGGTGGCCCGTTCGGCCTCGGTCAGGTCCATGAAGCCCAGCGTGGCGCGGGAATAGAGAAGCGAGTGCTCGCAGACGAGGGACTCGATCTCGGCCTTGGTCTCGGCATCCAGCGAGTCGTAGGCGTCGCGCATGTCGGCGAACTGGGTTTCCCCGCCTTTCTCGACCGGGATGCGGGCGGACAGCAGGGACTAGGTGGCCGGGACCGCCTTGAAGGAGCTGTCCGAGTGCCAAAGCATGTTGCCCAGGCTATAGAGCCGGCGGCGATTGTCCCGGCTTAGGACGGTGTTGTCCTTGTCCAGGTTGGAGATATCGGCGAAGGCCGGATGCAGCCGCATCTCCCCCGGCTTGCTGATGCCGGAGCCTCGGGTTTCCTCCAGCGGCCCGAAGCGGCGGCTGAAGTCGAGCTGCTG
>CANJSR010000272.1 GCA_947476855.1 Acetobacteraceae bacterium | reverse complement strand
TCTTCGAGGCCACTTCGCGCACCATCTGCGCGCCCATGTTCTCGAACTTGTCGGCCAGCTCGATCTCCTTGGCGACGGTCACGCCGTCCTTGGTGATCCGCGGCGCGCCGAAGCTCTTGTCGAGGACAACGTTGCGACCCTTGGGACCCAGCGTGACCTTGACCGCGTCAGCGAGAATGTCGACGCCGCGCAGCATGCGCTGACGGGCATCACCGCCAAACCGAACGTCTTTGGCTGCCATGTGTTGATTCCTTGTACTACGTGTATTGAAACCGGATCGGGAAGCGGGGCGGGAAGCCTTACTTCTTCTTGCCGCCCTCGATGATGCCCATGATGTCGGACTCCTTCATGATCAGGAGCTCCTCACCACCCAGCTTCACCTCGGTGCCCGACCACTTGCCGAACAGGATCTTGTCGCCGGCCTTAACGTCCATGGCCACCAGCTGGCCCTGCTCGTTGCGCGCACCGGGGCCAACGGCGACGACTTCGCCTTCCATCGGCTTTTCCTGGGCGGTGTCGGGGATGATGATGCCGCCCGCGGTCTTTTCCTCGGCGGTCAGCCGCCGGACCACGACCCGGTCATGCAAAGGACGAAAGTTCATACGGATCGCTCCTGGGTTTTATCTCAACCAGAGTGAATTGGTTTGCCAACGCCGCCGGACCCCGGACTGGGACCCCATCGGCCGCTAGCACTCCTGGTCAAGGAGTGCCAGCGATCTAGGTGTCCCCGCGTTCGGAGTCAAGGGCTGGCAGCACTCTCAGGTGCAGAGTGATAAAATATTGATATCGAACGGTTTTTCTTGCAGACCCACAAATTTCCGGGCCATCCTTCGATGACATGACAGCGAAAAGGAGGCTTATCGTCATGCATCGCGTGTCATCACCCCGCGATTATCACCTCACGACAGCCGAGATCCTGTACCACCTCCCGGATCATCCCCGCCTGCTGCAGTCCTTCATCTGGCAGGATTTCGATCTCGCCCCGCGCTTTCCCGTGCTGCATGGGTTCCTCGATTTCTGGAACCGGGAGCTTGATGGCAAGGTCCATTCCGTCCGCGTCGCCCGCGTCTCCCTGACACGACAACCGGGCCTTCGCCATGCAACCACCGTCCTGCGGTTGCACTGACGGCACACTTTCAGCCACACAACACGTCGGCCCTATCGTCACGACAACAACCTGTATCCAGGTTTGCGCGGTGGTCTTATAATGGCCCCATGCCTTTCGACGTGGGAGATTTCCCCGGCGCATCATCGAGCGACCGGGCCGCGAGCCGGCGCAGCCGCCGGCTCGTCGGGACATGGCTATTCGCCGTGGCCGGCATGGTCCTGGTGATGATCGGCCTTGGCGGCGCGACGCGCCTGTCCGGGTCCGGCCTGTCGATCATGGAATGGGCTCCGCTGATGGGCACCCTGCCGCCATTGACCGAGGCGGAGTGGCAGCGCCTGTTCACGCTCTACAAGCAGATCCCCCAGTTCGCCCTGGTGAACGCCGATTTCGGCCTGGCGGACTTCAAGGGCATCTTCTGGCTCGAATGGTTCCACCGCTTCTGGGGCCGAGCCCTGGGGCTGGCGTTCCTGGTGCCGTTCGTGTGGTTCTGGGCGAAGGGACATATCGCCCAGCGCCTGGTACCGCGGCTGCTCGCGCTATTTGTCCTGGGCGGCCTGCAGGGCGCGGTTGGCTGGTTCATGGTCGCGTCCGGCTTCTTCCCCGACGCCACGACCGTGTCGGCCTACCGGCTGGTCATTCATCTGGGGCTGGCGCTTGTTCTGTATGGCGCGATCCTCTGGACCGCCCTGAACGTGGCGCTTGGGCCGCCGATGGCCGCGCGCGCGGTGCAACGGACCCATATGCTCACCGCGACAACCTGTGGTCTGGTCGCGATCACGATCCTGGCAGGCGGGTTCGTCGCTGGTATCCGGGCCGGCCTGACCTACAACACCTTCCCGCTGATGGATGGGCAACTCGTCCCGGCGGGCTATGGTGACCTGCGGCCATTCATCCTCAATTTCACCGAGAACGTCGCCGCCGTGCAGTTCAATCACCGGCTGCTGGCCTCGATCACCGCCATTTGCGCGCTGGTCACGGTGGTGGTCGGACTGCGGGTGTCGCCGCAGCTTCTGCCCAGGCCGGTGCTGTATGCCCTCGGCGCGGCCGTCATCGGCCAGTACGTCCTCGGGGTCGTAACCCTGCTGCACGTCGTCCCGCTTGGGCTTGGCACCGCGCACCAGGTGGGCGCAGTCCTGGTCCTGACCGCCGCGCTCGTGTTGCTGCATACCACCCGCGTGCCCCGGGCGCGCGGCGGTCCGGAATGACCGATCAGCCGGCTCCGTTCCCGACCGCGAACGCTCGCGAAGCCGGATCCCTGGACGTTCCGCTCGTCGCGGCGATCAACGCCATGCAGGTTGGCATCGCGATCGTCGACTCCCAACAACGCATCGTCCTGATGAACCCGGCGTTCCTGGAGTCGATCGGCCTGCCCGCAGACTCCTTTCCACCTGGCACACCCGTCGTCGATGCCGTCCGGGCTTCCGCCCTCCGCGGGGTCTATGGCCCGGGTGACCCGGATGCCCAGGTCGCGGCGGTCATGGCCCCCGACCGCGGCCAGACGGGGCGCCTGCGCCGGCGCACCTACATGGGCCGCAGCTTCGACCTCTACAACGCACCCATCGTCGGCGGCGGCTATGTCGTCAGCGCAATCGAGACCACCGGCCTGCTCGCCGCCCGCGCCGACGCCGAACGCGCGATGCGCCAGACCACCGCGGCCCTGGCCACGCTGCGGACCGGCCTGGGCGCCTTCGGCCCGGATGGCCGCCTGCTGTTCTCCAACCCCAGCTTCGCTGAACTCCTGTCCCTGCCCAATGAATCGGTGATGCCCGGCGCGGGGTTCTCCAACCTCCTCGCGCTCATGGCACAGCGGGATGAGTATTCCGGGGCCGACGGGATCGCGTTCCTCGCCGGCCAGAGCGCCACCAACCGCTCCATCCCCTCCACCGTGCGACGCCTGAGCAGCAATGGGGCGGTGATCGATGTCGTCTCGGCGCCGCTGCCGGATGGTGGCTGGACGATCACCCTGACCGACATCACCCGTCTCGCCCAGGCCGAGGATGAGGCTCGCAGGCGCGCGCAACTGCTGGATACGGTGGTGGCAGCGGTCCCGCATGGCATCTGCGTCTATGGTGCCGACCATCGGGTGACGTTGATCAACCCCACCTACAGGCAGGTGATGGCGGGTGCGCCGGTCGAGGTCGGGGATCACATGTCCGACATCATCCGCCGTCGCGCCGAGGCGGGCGAGTATGGCGAGGGCGATCCCAGGACCGTCTATTCCGAGCAGATGTCCCACGACATCGGCCGCCAGCAGCAGCGGCGCCGGAAGCGGCCCACCGGCCCGGCGATCGATGTCCGCACGGCTCCACTGCCGGATGGCGGGCATATCAGCGTCGTCACCGACATCACGCAACTGGTCGAAGCCCAGGCGGAAGGGGCTCGGCGCAGTGAGGAAATGGCGGCGATGCTGGCGAACATCCGCCATGGCATCCTGCTATGGGGCCCCGATCGGCGCCTGATCGCCACCAACGCCGTCACCGCCGAGTTGCTGGGCCAGCCAGAGGACGTGCTGGTGCCGGGTATGACCGATGCCGAGATCGTCGAATATCTGCGTACCAACAAGGCCTGGGCGGACAGCGAGGACACGGACTGGATCGCCAAGGACATCGTGGTCCGCGATCACTCCAAACCATACCGCCGGCAGGTAACGATGCGCACCGGGCGGGTGCTGGACATGCGCTCGGACCCGACCACGACGGGCGGGTGGGTGACGACCTATACCGACATCACCGACGCCCACATGATCGAGGAAGCGCTCCGCCGGTCCCGTGACTCCGCGGAAGCCGCGAACCAGGCCAAGTCGCGCTTCCTCGCGACCATGAGCCATGAGCTCCGCACGCCATTGAACGCCGTGATCGGCTTCTCCGACGCGCTGATCCGTGAAGGCGCCGAACCGGACCCCGAACGGGTGACCGAGTTCGCGCAGGAGATCAACGACGCCGGCCGCCAGCTTCTGTCGGTCATCAACATCGTCCTGGACGTGGCCAGGCTGGAGTCCGGTCGGTTCGACCTGTCCGCCGAACAGGTGGACGTCGATCATCTGATCCGGGCCGTGGTCCGCCAGTCCCACACGACGGCCCAGGCCGGGGAGATTTCGGTCGCGGTCGAGATCATGCCCGACCTGCCGCGCCTTCGCTCGGACGAACGCTGGATGCAGCAGGCCCTGCACCAGCTTCTGTCCAACGCGATCAAGTTCACTGAACCCGGCGGCACCGTGACCATCGGCGCGCGGATCGAGCCGGACGGTGATCTCTTTATATATGTACGCGACTCCGGAATCGGCATTCCCGAAGACGACCTGGAGCGTGTGTTTGAGCCGTTCACCCAGCTCGACAACACCCTGTCCCGCCGGTACCCGGGCGCGGGCCTTGGGCTGTATATCGCGCGGGCCATGATTGCCGGGCACGATGGGCGGCTTGTTCTGCGGAGTGCGCCGCAGGCCGGCACCATGGCCGAGGTCAGGCTTCCGGCGACCAGGCTGGTACGACCACAGGTGTCAGGCGTGCCGTGACACCCCATCTGATGGGCTGAACCGTTTTCAGGGATATCCAGCATGACCACGACGGGCACGACACCGCTGGCCGCGACCGACCAGCTTTTCTTCGAACGCGCGGGCGCCGAACTGGACCGTGCCGCCGCTGAACGCCACGTCCAGGCCGCGCTGACCGGCAGCGACGACGGCGAATTGTTCCTCGAATACCGAGAGAGCGAGCAGATCAGCCTTGATGACGGCCGCATCCGCAGTGCCGCATCCGATTCCAGCCTGGGCTTCGGCCTGCGCGCGGTGGCCGGGGAGGCGACTGGCTATGCCCATGCCGGTGAAATCTCGGAAGCCGCGCTGAAGCGGGCGGCCGAGACGGTTTCGTCGGTTGCGAAGGGACATGCGGGCGAATCGGCCGAACCCCCACGATCCACCAACGCTCGGCTGTATTCGGACGTGAATCCGCTGCGGCAGATGGCGTTTTCGGCCCGCACGGCGTTGCTGTCCGAGATCGACGCCTATGCCCGCGGCAAGGACAGCCGGGTCACGCAGGTTATGGCCTCGATCGGCGGCGAATGGCAGGCGGTGCAGATCCTGCGTGCCGACGGGACGCGCGTCGCGGATATCCGTCCCTTGGTGCGGCTGAACGTCTCGGTCGTTGTGGAGAAGGACGGGCGGCGGGAAACCGGCAGCTACGGCACCGGCGGCCGCCATGCCTACGACACCGTGACAGCCGAGTCGGTCTGGCGCGGCGCTGTGGACGAGGCTTTGCGCCAGGCGCTGGTCAACCTCGACAGCCGTCCGGCTCCCGCGGGGGAGATGGAAGTCGTTCTTGGGTCCGGCTGGCCCGGCATCCTGCTGCATGAGGCGATCGGGCACGGGTTGGAAGGCGATTTCAACCGCAAGAAAACCTCCGCCTTCGCGGGCTTGCTGGGGGAGCGGATCGCGTCCCCCGGCGTGACCGTGATCGATGACGGCACGATCGCGGATCGGCGCGGCAGCCTGACCGTTGACGATGAAGGCACGCCGACCAGCCGGACCGTGCTGATCGAGGACGGCATCCTGGTGGGGTATATGCAGGACCGCCTTAACGCACGATTGATGGGAATGCGGGCGACGGGGAACGGGCGACGGCAGTCCTACGCCCATTCTCCGATGCCGCGGATGACGAACACGGTCATGCTGGGCGGGTCCCACGCGCCCGAGGAGATGATCCGGTCGGTACGAAAAGGTCTCTATGCCGTTAATTTTGGTGGCGGGCAGGTCGATATCACGTCCGGGAAGTTCGTTTTTTCGGCCAGCGAGGCGTATTTGATCGAGGACGGCAAGGTTACGGCCCCGGTGCGAGGCGCGACGTTGATTGGTAACGGTCCCAATGCGTTGACGCGGGTGACGATGGTTGGGAACGATATGGCAATGGACCCCGGGATCGGCACTTGTGGCAAGAGCGGGCAGGGAGTTCCCGTTGGGGTTGGTCAACCAACGTTAAAATTGGCGGGGCTGACAGTGGGCGGCACGGCCGCCTGACATGGGCTGAAGGCCCGGAGCAGCGCGATTCGCCATAAAAATGGCGACAGACATAAATTTTGGACATGGCGGCACGAGAGTGCCGCCATTTTCACGAGATGGTTATAAGTAATCAAGCATCGCGGGGGCTTCTTACCATCCTGTGGTAAGCATTGAGCAATTTGGCACATGCATAGCCGCCAGCGAATACACGCAAAAAGCAAAGCACAAGCTCTGTCGATTTGACGCGTGGATAACGTTAAAAAAACGATAAAAAATCCTCAATGTGGGAATCTCGGCGTCATGGAAATCGCGTGGACCGGCGTCACGAAGACGCAAGGTCTCGGAAACAGGCGCAAAAGGGGTTAGACCATGTTCGTTCGTTCCGCTGCCGTCGTGTCGAAGGAAATCGCTGACTCTGGCATCGTGCGCCTGGGTGGTTTTGCCCCGACGTTGCCGACCACCGATGCCTCGAAGGTTCGTCTCGGCGGCTTCGCTCCGACGCTGAGCACCACCGATGCCGGTAAGGTCCGCCTCGGCGGCTTCGCTCCAACCCTGAGCACCACCGACGCTGGCAAGGTCCGTCTCGGCGGTTTCGCCCCGACCCTGGCCACCACCGATGCTGGCAAGGTCCGCCTCGGCGGTTTCGCTCCGACACTGAGCACCACCGATGCCGGTAAGGTGCGTCTCGGCGGCTTCGCTCCGACACTGAGCACCACCGATGCCGGCAAGGTTCGTCTCGGCGGTTTCGCTCCCACCCTCGCCACCACCGATGCCGGTAAGG
>CANJSR010000271.1 GCA_947476855.1 Acetobacteraceae bacterium | reverse complement strand
ATGCTGATCGGCAGCATGGTCGTCATCTCCCGCTGGTTCACGCCCGACAAGTTCTCCACTTTGTCCGGCCTGGTCATGTCGATCGGGCTGCTGGGCAACCTGGCGGCGACCACGCCGTTGGCCTGGGGGGCGGAGCATTACGGCTGGCGCACCGTGTTCGCCGGCGTCGTCGCCTTCACCTTTCTGGGTGCCATCGCGGTGTTCCTGGTCGTGCGCGACGCCCCGCCCGGCCATCCGTTCCTGGCGCGCAAGACGGAGTCACCGCGGCAGATGCTCGCCGGCCTGGTGGAGGTGCTGCGAAACCGCCGGCTGCATTTCATCCTGGTGCTGAACTTCTGCAACTATGCCTGCACCTTCACCGTGCAGGGCCTGTGGGGCGGGCCTTACCTCCGAGAGGTGCATGGCCTGTCGAAGATCGACTCCGGCAACGTGCTGCTGGGCGCGGTGCTGTCCTACCAGCTTGGGGTGCTGGTCTTCGCGCCGATGGACCGGGTTCTGGACACACGGAAATGGATCGCCTTTGGCGGCACGCTGGCGGTGGCCGCGATCCTGGCGACGATGGCGATCTGGGTGCATCCGCCGGTCTGGGTGCCGATCGCGGGGATCATGGCGATCGGCTTCGTCAGTGCGTCCAGCACAATGGTCATGGCACACGGGCGCGGCGTGCTGCCCGACCGGCTGATCGGGCGGGGCATGGCGACGATCAACACATCCGTCATGTTCGGTGTCGCCTGCATGCAGACCCTGTCCGGCATCATCGTCGGCGCGTTCGAACCGACGGCGGCCGGCACGCGCTCGGAGCTCGCCTATCGCGCGCTGTTCGGCTTCATGAGCATCGTACTGATCATCGCCGTCTCGATCTACAGCCGGACGAAGGACGTAAAGCCGAGCGATGAGCTGAAGGCACGGGGTTTGCGCTAGGCGCCGCCGAGTTTCCGCGCGACCCCGGGCATCAGGCGCGCGAGGCCCAGCACCATGCGGGCGACGGGTCGGATGCGCATGAACGGCAGGACGGGGCGCACGATCAGGCGCAGCCGACGGCGGAGGTGACGTGTGATGAAGCTCACGTCGTTTAGCGCCATCCTTGCTTCGTCCGGCGAGCCGAATAAGACGGCCTTGCGGTATTCCGCGAGCATCGCCGAGAAGAACCGCGGGGCGATGACGGTGCTGGCATGATACTGCGCGAGCCGGCGGTTGTCGGGGAACTGTGCCAGCAGCTTCTCGGCGTAGATCCGGCGGCTTTTGGCCATGCGCGGGGAGTAGGAGGCGCTTTCCGAGAAAATCCGCCAGCGCGACAGGGGCTGGTCGACATAGACGTTGTCGTAGCCGGCGCGGAACAGGCGCAGGAAAAGATCATCATCCTCGAACCCCGAGAGGGATTCATCGAAGCCGCCGACTTCGAGAAATGCCTTGCGGCTGATCAGCGTGGCCGATGGCAGGATGAACATGTCCTGACCCAGGCAGTCGATCAGGCTTTTCTTGGGATGCGACGCGCCGAGGCCGGAGAGAAAGGATCGAATTTGCATCGATCCATCCTGGTCGACGCGATCGAGGTTGCTGTAGCTCCAACCCAGCTCCGTCGGGCGGGAGACGACAAAGGGTTCGACCAGCGTCGCGAGATGATGGGGATACCAGACGTCGTCGTGATCCAGCAGCGCGATCAGGTCGCCATGCGCGTGGGCGACGCCGAAGTTGCGGGCGGCCGACTGTCCTCCGTTCGCCTTTTCCAGCAGGCGGATCGGATGTTCCTGCGCCATGGCGCGGACGATGTCGGGACCGTTGTCGGTCGATCCGTCATCGACGACGATGATTTCATCTGGTGGCATCGTCTGCGCGAGGACGCTTTCGAGGGTTTCCCGGATGAAGCGCCCGCCATTGTAGAGCGGGATGATGGCCGTGATGAGGAATTCCCGCCGGCCGGTATCCTTGCCGAAGCGGTTCGGAATCCGCTCCCGCAGCATCGCCAGATCCGCGAGGCTGGTCTTGATCATTGCGGCATCGCCACGGCGGAGCGCGATCCGCGCCTCTACCATGACACGTTCGAGGAAGCGCGGCGCGATCAGATCGCGGCTGTAGAACCGATTGTTGAACGGATCGTCCGGAAAGTTCTGCAGCAGCTTGCGCGCGAAGATCATCCGGCTGCGCGCCATGCGTGGCGAAAACGAGGTACTGGTGGAATAGATCCGCCAGCGGCTGAGCGCCATCGGAACGTAGCGATGATCGTATCCGGCATGAAAGAGACGAATGAAAAGATCGTCGTCCTCATACCCCGACAGCGATTCGTCGAAGGCGCCGACGTCGAGAAAGGCTTTGCGGGAGATCAGGCTGGCCGATGGCAGGATGAAAAGATCCTGTGACAGACAGTCGAAAAGGCTCCCCTTCGGATGCCGCGCGTTGCTGCCATCCAGAACCGAGAAGCGAACGATATGCCCGTTCTCATCGACCTCATCGAGGTTGCTGTAGCTCCACCCCATTTCCATCCGGCCTAGCCGCATGAAGGGTTGAACGAGTTTTTCAAGATGATTCGGATACCAGATATCGTCCTGGTCGAGCAGGGCGATCAGGTCGCAACTGGAATGACGAATGCCAAGATTGCGCGCGCTGGACTGACCACCGTTCTGTTTATGCAACAGTGTGATCGGATGATCGATGGCCATGCGTTCAACGATGGCCGGTCCGTCATCGGTGGAGCCATCGTTGATGACGATGATTTCGTTTGGCTTCAGTCGTTGTGCGAGGACGCTGTGAAGCGCTTCCTCAATATATCGCGCGCCGTTGTAGAGAGGGATGACAGCTACGATGGAGGGAACGGGCCTGCCACCGACAAGGGTCTTTGGGGTGATGTTCTCGGTCATCCAATGCCGCTTATCTGATGCAAGGTCGACGATCAGGATATGGCCGCGCGACAACAAGACCGTGCTATGCCAGCTTCCAGAAGTCGTCGCAAGGTGAAGATGATTGACGCTTCACCATGACTGCCGTACAGCCGAATACGCCCCAAATCATAAAGAAAGTGTCACAGACATTGGATCGCACAGCCAGACTGCTGAGCATGTCGACACGCCAGTCGAGGATCATCGAAGTCGGCGCGGGATATAACCCGATCGCTCCGAAATCCGATGGTTGGCTGACGCATGTGGTCGACCACGCCGACCAGGCCACCCTGCGGGAGAAGTACGCCGGCGCCGATGTCGACGTGAACCGGATCGAGTCGGTGGACACGGTCTGGCACGACGGACCGCTGGACCAGGCGGTGGCGCCCGAATGGATCGGCCGGTTCGACACCATGATCGCCAGCCATGTGCTGGAACATATGCCCGACATGATCACCTTCCTTCGATCGGCGGAGCGGCTGCTGCGCCCGGACGGGGTAATCGCGCTCGCGCTGCCGGACCGGCGGTTCTGCTTCGACTGCCTGAAGCCCGCGACAACGACCGGGGACATCCTGGAGGCGCATCGGGTCGGCCGCGTGCGCCATGGTGTGCGGACGGTCTGGGCGCACATGGCCTACTCGACGGGCCTTGATGGCGGGCTGGCCTGGAACAGCCATGCCACCGGCGCGCCGCGGTTCCTGGACACGTTCGGCAGCGCCCATGCGATGGTCACCGCGTTGAAGGACGATCCCTCCGCCCCCTATGTCGACTTCCACTGCTGGTATCTGACGCCGGCGAGCTTTGCCCTGATCATGCTGGAACTCAGCCAGATGGGGATGATCGACTGGCGGCTGGAGAGTGTCTCTCCGACCGAAGGGTTTGAGTTCTTCGCCTTCCTCCGCCGCGGCGGGACCCGGATCGCGGATACCGAGAGCCTGCAGGAACGGCGTATGCAGTTGATGATGGACCAGTTGCGGGAGCAACGGGTTCTGATCGACCTGCTGTGCGGGACCTCGGCTGCGCCCGCGATGCCAGCCCCGCCGGTTGTGGAGAAGGAGAGTGATCCAGAGATGAAAGAGGTCTCGGGGAAACTGGATCGGTTGCTGGGAGCGATCGAGGGGCAGGAGCAACGGATGCACGAGATCGCGCATTCCGCGTTGCTGATTCGCGCCGTGCTGACGCCGGTGCAGAAAGTCTGGCATCGGCTGACCGGTCGACGATAGGCCCCTTGCCCGCGTTGGCTTTGGGGGTGCGCAAAGAAAAACGGCCGAGGCGTGAGCCTCGGCCGATTTCATTCCATCCAGTGTGACCTGGCGGATTAGCCGTAGAGGATGCGGCCGTTCAGCTGCGACGCGGCGGTCAGGTTGCTGAAGGTCACGGTCGTGTCGTCCGACAAGGTCAGCGTCACACCCGAGCCATTGACGATGGCCGCGTTCTGGAGGCTGGAAGCGGACTGCGTGGTCGAGTAGCCGGAGAACACCACGATGTCGCCGCTGGAGTCGAAGTCGGTGACGACGTTGCCCTGGCCATCGGTCGAGGAGTTGAAGAAGGCGAAGATGTCAACGTCTCCACCGCCGGTCAGGGTCGAGGAGCCAGGACCAGCGAACATCAGGTCATCGCCCGACCCGCCGATCATCCGGATCTCGCTGCTCGGCTCGGAACCACCGGAGAAGATGTTGGTGGTCGAGGAGCCAGAGGCGTTGATCGTCTGCGGGCCAGAACCACCCACGAAGATGAACCCGGTGCCCGAACCGACGAAGTTGATGTCGCTGCCCGTGCCGCCGAAGAGCGTGGTCGCACCAGCGCCGGCCGTGACGGTCGAGCTGTTGGAGGTACCCGCGGAGAACAACACGCCGCCGGCACCGACCCTGATGTTCTCGGAGCCGCCCGTCCCACCCAGCAGGGTGGCCGTTCCTGTGCCGCCGACGAAGTCAATGTGGCCCGTGCCGCCGAACACCATGGCGTTGCCGGACGCGTTGATCGTCGCCGGACCCGAACCGCCGATGACGGTATCGTTCGCGCCAGCGAGGTCTGCGTTCAGGGCGCCCGTGCCGCCGAACACGAGGGCGTTGGAGCCGCCGGTGCTGATATTGACGTTGGAGTCGAAGGTCGAAATCGTGTTGTTCGAGCCGCCATCGACGACGTTCAGGCCGCCAGCGGAGCTGCCGGCGCCGCCGAAGAAGTTGCCGCCGCTGCCAGATGTGGTCGCGTTGGTCTGGGCATTGCCGGCCGACACCACGGCGCCGCTGCCGGACACCGACACGAACATCTCACCGGAGCCGCCGAGGATGCCAACATTGCTGCCGGACGACACGACCGAGTTGTTGCCGGTCTCGGAGATGATGAGGTCGGCGGTGCCTTCAGAGATGATCGTGTTGGCGCCGATCGCGACAACGACGTTGCTGCCGCCACCGCCGGCCAGCGTGCCAGACCCGGTGCCGAGCAACGTGTCGGCGCCGTCACCGGCGGAGATCACATATGTCCCGATGCCGGAAAGCACGTTATCACCGCCGG
The DNA here is from genome assembly GCA_947476855.1 of Acetobacteraceae bacterium. The sequence goes on along the minus strand of CANJSR010000271.1, from coordinate 1,507 downwards.
TCGCGGCGATCGTGCTGGCACCAGTCACCTCAACCGTGGCGCCAACCGTGTTGGTCAGGACGGTGGTGTTGGAGCCGATGATCGTGGAAGGAGCGGTCTTGTCACCGATGATGTAATCGTAGCCGCCGGGGACCGTCGCGTTAACGGAGCCGGAACCGTTCAGGACCACATAGGTCTGGGTGCCGCCCACGACCGTCGGTGCGCCCGTTACGGCGACCGAGCCGCCGCGGCTGTCGGACGAAATCAGCAGCGAACCGCTGATGCTCAGTGCCGTGAGTTGGGTGGAGAGCTGCTGTGCGAGTCCGAGGGTATCGCCGTCACCACCCGTTAGAGTGACAATGCCACCACCGGTACCAGGAACTGTTACTGCCATTTCAATCTCCGTCCACGATCACTGTCTGGGCCCTGAGGACACCGGCCTGGGGATGAAAGATAGACGCGTTCCAAAAAACGCAACAACCTTCCGCACCCAGAAGCGCCTCTCAAATCCAAGAAGCCTGTTTGATGAGGGCATCATATACCACCAGACCGTTGGTGCAATAGCTAAATGCGCTGATAGGCCTGAATCGAGACTTGGGCCGAATTTCGAGAAAACCCATGGTACAAAAGGCAAATTTCAGGGATGGCACTAAATCGTCACGGGACATTCATCGCAATATTCCGTCACGAATTGGCTCGGCAGACAAATGTACCGACCAATCCCACGAAATAGATGCCCCTTTTTCAAGTCATGCTAGAGTATGTCGCGGATATTCTGGCAAGGCCCAAGATTATGTCCGACCCAAACATCAGACAATCGCAGTCAAGACCAGGATACCGCGCCGCGGGCACCCCGACTCTACACGGCCATATGTTCTTCTTCACGCCAATATCACGATCTGTACAAGCGACGGCCGCCCCTATACGCTGCGGTGCAACATGCTTCGACCGAGTCCCGAACGCATCAAAGAAAGGGGGCCCGAAGGCCCCTTTATAATTTCCATTTTGGCATGGATGCGTCAGCGCCCCTGGAACACCGGCCGGCGCTTTTCCATGAACGCCCGCCGTCCCTCGATGAAATCCTGGCTGTCGAAGCAGTCCTGGACCATCTCGGCGCAGACATCCATGTCGCCCTTTTCGCCCAGCAGCAGTTCGGCGACCGTCCGTTTCAGGGCTTTCATTGTCATCGGCGCGTTGTCGCCGATCGTCGCGCAGTATTGCCGCGTGTACGACTCGAGCTCCGCGTCCGGCAGCACGCGGTTCACCAGGCCCATCATCCGGCCCTCCTCGGCGGTGAAATGCCGAGCGGTGAGGAAGATTTCCTTGGTGTAGGAGGGGCCGACGAGTTCCATCAGGTGGCGAACACCCAGCGCGCCGTAGCCCAGACCGAGTCGCGCCGCCGGAATCCCGAATTTCGAGCCTTCGGAGGCGATCCGCATGTCGCAGCACACCGCGATGGCCATGCCGCCGCCGATGCACCAGCCGCGGATCATCGCGATCGTGGGCTTGGAGCAGGAGGCCAGCCGCT
>CANJSR010000270.1 GCA_947476855.1 Acetobacteraceae bacterium | reverse complement strand
TCGTCCAGCGGCAGATGGTCGAGGTCGACCGTGATCTTCAGCCCCTTCAGGAAGTTCTCCGCCCGCCGCAGGATGGTCAGCGTCGTCAGGCCGAGGAAGTCGAACTTCACTAGCCCCGCGGCCTCGACGTGCTTCATCGAGTATTGGGTGACCAGGAAGTCCGATTTCGGATCGCGGTAGAGCGGCACAAGCTCGACCAGCGGGCGGTCGCCGATCACGACGCCGGCGGCGTGGGTGGAGGCGTGGCGGTAAAGCCCCTCGATCCGGAGCGCCACTTCCAGCAGGCGGGCGACGCTCTCGTCCTCGTCCCGCAACGCCTGCAGACGCGGCTCCCCATCCACCGCCTGTTGCAGCGTCACCGGCTTGGCCGGGTTGTTGGGGATCAGTTCGGCGACCTTGTTGACCTGGCCATAGGGCAGGCCCAGCACACGGCCGACGTCGCGGACGGCGGCGCGGGCCTGGAGCTTGCCGAAGGTGATGATCTGGGCGACGCGGTCCGAGCCATACTCCTTGCGGACATAGTCGATGACCCGGTCGCGGCCTTCCTGGCAGAAGTCGATGTCGAAGTCGGGCATCGACACACGCTCGGGGTTCAGGAACCGCTCGAACAGCAGGTTGAAGCGCAGGGGATCGAGGTCGGTGATCGTCAGCGCCCAGGCGGCAACCGAGCCCGCGCCCGACCCGCGGCCTGGCCCGACCGGAATGCCCTGCGCCTTGGACCATTGGATGAAGTCCGCGACGATCAGGAAGTAGCCGGAGAACCCCATGCTCGCGATGACGTCGAGTTCGTAGTTCAGCCGTTCTCGGTAGGTGGCGCGCGTCGCTTCATCGGCGCCGGCGGTGTCCATGCGGCGTTCCAGGCCCTCGATCGCCATGGCGCGGACGGTCTGTTCCTCGGTCTGGCCGGGGCGGACCTTGGGGCAGACGGGCAGCAGGGGCTTGCGGGTTTCCGCCATGATCGCGCAGGACCGGGCGATGGCGAGCGTGTTGTCGCAGGCATCCGGCAAATCGGCGAACAGAGCGCGCATGACGGGGGCGGGCTTGAACCAGTGCTCTCCGGTGACGCGGCGGCGCTCCTGTTCGGACAGTAGCCGGCCTTCGGCGATGCACAGCAGGGCGTCGTGCGGCTGATGCATGTCGGGGGTGGCGAACTGGCAGTCATTGGTCGCGACCAGAGGCAGGCCGAACGTGTCGGCGAGCGCGATCATCCCCGGCTCGATCGCGCGTTGCAGGCCCAGGCCGTGGCGGTGCAGTTCCATCATCGCGCGGTCGGGGAAGGCCTCCCGCATCGCGGCCAGCAGGCGTTCGGCTTCCGGCTTCTGGCCCTCGGCCAGCAGGCGGCCGATCGGACCGAAGGTGCCGCCGGTGAGCAGGATCAGCCCCTCGGCATGGGCGGCGATGCGGGCAAAGGGGACCTGGTGCGGCAGGCTGGGATCGGTTTCGAGGAAGCCCATTGATGACAGGCGTTGCAGGTTCGCGAGGCCGGCGGCGTTCTGCGCCAGCAGCACGATCGGGTCGGGGTTGAGGCGGGGGTTGTCGAGGCGGGCCACGCCGATCTGGCAGCCGACGATGGGCTGGACGCCCTTGCCGGCGCAGTACTGGGAAAATTCGAGCGCCCCGAACATGTTGCCCGTGTCGGTGATGGCGACCGCGGGCATCCTCTGCTCCTTCGCCAAGGCGGCGATCCTGTCGGGGCGGATCGCGCCCTCGGACAGGGAGTAGGCGGAATGGACGCGGAGGTGGACGAAATCAGCGTGGGGCATGGGGGGTGTTTAGCGGGCGGGGGGGAGTCGGGGGAAGGACGGTCTTGATCGGCCGCGTCGGCTTGCCTATGTCGGATGAACTGGTTGGAGACTGGTTGAAATGGAAACCGTGGGCGCCTTCGAAGCCAAGACCCATCTGTCCGCCCTGCTGGAACGCGTGGCCAAGGGGGAAAGCTTCACCATCACCCGGCACGGCACGCCGGTCGCGGTGCTGGCGCCGGTGGAACAGCGCGACGATGCGGCCATTCAGCGCGCGGTCGAGCGGATGGAGGCCCTGTCGGCGACCCTCACGCTGGACGGGGACTGGAAGGAGTTCCGCGACGCCGGCCGGAAATGGTAGCGCCGGTCGTCATCGATGCCTCGGTCACCGCCGCTTGGTGTTTTCACGACGAAGCGACCGAGGCCAGCCAGGCGCTGCGCCGCGGGCTGATCCACCGGACGGTCCTCGTGCCGCTGCTATGGCATGTGGAATGCGCGAACCTTCTGCTGACGGCCGAACGGCGGAGGCGCATCACCTCCGATCAGGCGGCGGAATTGCTGGATCTTCTCGGTTCCCTGCCCGTGCGGACCGATCCGGAGACGGAGCGGCTGAGGGGACCGGTCTACCGGCTGGCCACGACGCACGGGCTGACGGTCTATGACGCGGTGTATCTCGATCTGGCGATACGACGGGGCGCCGAACTGGCGACCCGGGACAAGGCCCTGCGACGGGCGGCGGCGGGCCTGGATGTGACCCTGGTCGCCACCTGACCCGTTACTCCGCCGCCACCGCCACCATCGCCTTGCGCGGCGTCACCCGCAGCACCAGCAGCGACGCGGCGAGGCAGGTAATCCCGCTGATCACGAAGGCTAGGAAGTAGCTGCCCGACATGTCCCGCATCGCGCCCGCGCCCACCGCGGCCAGCGCGCCGCCGACCTGATGCGCGGCGAAGATCCAGGACAGGATCACCGGCGTGTCACGCCGCCCGAACACCTCATTCGTCAATGCAAAGGTCGCCGGCCCCGTCGCCACCCAGTCCAGGCCGTAGAACACCGCAAAGATGCCCAGGCTGATCGGGTCAAAGCTCGTGAAGGGGATGATCACCAGCGAAAGCCCGCGCAGCCCGTAGTACCAAAACAGCAGCACCCGTGGGCTGTAGCGGTCGCACAACCACCCCGAGGCCGCCGATCCGACCAGGCTGAACATGCCGATCACGGCCAGGATCCAGGCGCCATTGACCTCGGAGATCCCGAAATCCGCGCAATAGGCGATCATATGCGTGTTGATCAGCCCGTTCGTCGAGAACCCGCAGATGGCAAACGTGATGCACAGCAGCCAGAAATCCATCGACCGCGACGCTCGTGCCAGGGAGCCGAACGCCACCGTGATGGGGTTGCCGCCGGCAGCGCTCTCGGGCGCGCGGATTTCCGTCGCGCCATATGCCGGCAGGCCGATCTTGGCCGGTGATTCCGGCAGCATGATCCAGACGATCGGCAATACGGCGGCGATCGCGACCGTCACGCCGATGGACACGCCCTGCCAGCCATAGCGTTCCGCCATCATCGCCAGGATCGGCAGGAAAATGAGCTGCCCCGCGGCATTGGCCGATGTCAGCAGCCCCATCGCGAGGCCCGTCCGTTGCGCGAACCACCGGTTGGCGACCGCGCCGGCGATGCCGACCGCCCCGGCGCCCGAGCCGATGCCGACCAGCAGCCCCCAGGTCAGGAACAACTGCCACGGAGAGGTCATGAACAGCGACAGCCCCGTGCCCAGCATCAAGATGGCAAGACAGCCCAGCATCGTCCGTTTCAGGCCGATGATCTGCATCAGCCCGGTCAGGAACGGCCCCAGCACGCCGAGCAGGATGATATTGAGGGAAATGGCGCCGGCGATCGTCGCCTTGTCCCACCCGAACGCACGCTCCAGCGGCACGATCATCACGCCGGGGGCGGCGCGCACGCCCACGCCCGCCAGCATGCCCACGAAGACCACAACCAGGACGACCCAGGCATAGTGCATCCGGCCGGAGAAAAGACCGGCGATTCGGGTCGTTATCATGCTTGGTCCTTCTCCGCTCGGCGTTGCTTATAGAAGGGCACTTCGTGCTGCGGTGCAAAATGTGGTTGCGTGAACGGCATGGCAGCCTTTCACGGGGTGGCGTGGGGCGTGCGACGGCCGCCGCACCAGGTCGATGCAATTTCGTCATGGTCGGGCTCGACCCGACCATCGCCACGCAGGCTGCCGGCTGGACCTTTTACGAAGCACCCGCCGCCATCGTCCCTGGCGATGGCCGGGTCGAGCCCGGCCATGACGATTGCGACCGGTGGCGCGCGATGGGACCGCCCAGCGGGGCGCCCGGTGAGACCCCAGGTGGCCCCCCCCCCGGTAGAGGCCTCCCGATGGGCCGCCCGGTGGGGCCTCCCCGGTGTTCCGCCCCGCGGAGCGACAAATGGGCCGCCCGATGGGGGCCGTCACCCAGGGATGCGCCCCGGCAACCCCCTACTCAATATCATCCAGCGAGAACTGTTCCGCTTCCTCATCGTAGCTGAAAATCTCGGCGTAGCGTCCCCAGCCGATCACGGTGCGCAGCGTGTCCTCGGCATAGTCGGGGGACATGTGGTCCTCCAGCTCATCGCGGAAGCGGACGGCGGCGGCGCGGTGGTTCCAGCGTTCGTTCAGCACCTGCCGGATCAGGCCGACCAGGGGGACATGGGCGCGCAAAGCCTCTCCGAACAGGCGCTTGCGGTCATCGGTGTCGGCGTCGACGAAGTGCCGCCCGGTCTCGGTCAGCGCCAGGTCGCCTTCCTCCAGCCTGGCGAAATGCAGCAACTGCAACGTCTCGCCCAAAGGCAGGAGTTCATCGACCTCGTATTGCAGCGCCTCGGCCAGCGCCGGCAGGTCGGCGCGCCCGTCATAGGGCGGGCCGGACAGAGCTTCCATCAAGCCCGACATCTGGTTCAGCCCCACCCGCTGCAACGGCATCGCCAGCGGATCGACCGGGGTCGCCGTCGCCCGCGGCCCGACGGCGCGCCGGGTCATCAGGGCATAGATGTCGTCCACCATCTGCCGGAATGCCGGGTCAAGGCGGTTGCGGGGATGGGGAAACGGGATCCGCACCTCATGCGCGACCCGCCCGGGATTGGACGCAAAGACCAGGATGCGGTCGCACATCAGCACCGCTTCCTCGATATTGTGCGTGACCATCAGCATGGCCTTGGTGGGCAGCCGCCCCTCGGTCCACAGGTCGATCAGGTCGGTGCGCATCGTCTCGGCCGTCAGCACGTCCAGCGCGCTGAACGGGCCGTCCAGCAGCAGCAGGTCGGGATGCACGACCAGCGCCCGCGCCAGGCCCACGCGCTGGCGCATCCCGCCCGAGAGTTCCTTGGGATAGGCGCTCTCGAACCCGCCCAGGCCGATCAGGTCGATCGCCGCCTCGGCGCGCTTCTCCCGCTCCGTCCGCGGCACCCGCAGCGCCTGCAGGCCGAGTTCAACATTCTCCTGCACGGTCAGCCAGGGAAACAGGGCAAAGCTCTGGAACACCATGGCGACGCCATCGGCCGGCCCGTCCAGCGGCACGCCGCGCCACAGCACCTGTCCGGCCGTGGGCCGCAGCAGGCCGGCGACGATCCGCAGCAGCGTCGACTTGCCGGACCCGGAGCGGCCAAGAAGTGCGACGATCTCCCCTTCATGCAGGGTCAGGTTGACGTCATCGAGGACGACGAGATCGGCCGAGGCCTCTTTGTGGTAGGATTGCCGGCAATTGCGGACATCCAACAGCACGGGGCGCGGGTTCGGCGCGGTGTCGGGCGGCGTCATAACCCGGGTCAATCCATGGTCATCCGGCGCGCGGCATAGGCCTGCAAGGGCCGCCACACCACGCGGTTCATCGCCACCACGAATGCCGACATCGTCATCACTCCCAGCACGACGCGGGCGATGTCGCCCCGCTCGGTCGCCTGGGCAATATAGGCACCCAGGCCCAGCGCCGTCAGTTTCGTATCACCCCAGGACGCGACCTCGGCCACGATGGCGGCGTTCCACGACCCGCCCGAGGCCGCGATCGCGCCGGTTATATAGTGGGGAAAGATCGCCGGCAGCATGACGCGGCGCCACCACAGCCAGCCGCCGACGCGGAAATTCGCGGCCGTTTCGCGCAGGTCTCCGGGGAAGGCCGCGGCGCCGGCGACGACGTTGAACAGGATGAACCACTGCGTGCCCAGGATCATCAGCGGCGTCAGCCAGATATCCGGCGCCAGGCCGAAATGGACGATCGTCAGGACGAAGGGCGGGAACAGCAGGTTGGCCGGGAAGGCCGACAGGAACAATGTCACCGGCTGGGCGCGCCTCGCCCAGACCGGGCGCAGGCCCAGCCAGACGCCGATCGGGACCCAGACGAGGCTGGCGAGGACGATCATCGAGGCCACCCGCAGCAGCGTCAGCGTGCCGAGGCCAAGCACATCCAGCAGGTCGGACCAGGCCAGCCATTCCGAGGCGAAGGCGCCGACCCGCCAGCCTGCCCAGACCAGGGCCACCGCCAGCAACGCCCCGCCCAGCGCATCCAGCACGCGCGACGGCACCTGCCGCACCACCGCCGCGGGGGCCGCCGGCAAGGACAGGCGCAGCCCACCGATCGTGGCCATCGCGTCGCCCAGCATGCCGCCCGCCGCGCTCAGCAACCGGGTGCGGCGGATCAGGCGCAGCACCCAGGGGTCGTCGGCGGTGGCACCCGCCGTCGTCTCCGAGCGGAACTTGGCCGACCAGGCGACCAGGGGACGGAACAGCAACTGGTCATAGGCCAGGATCACCGCCAGCATCGCCAGGATCGCCCAGGCGACGGCGGTCAGGTCCCGCTGCTCCAGCGCCACCGCGACGTAGGAGCCGATGCCGGGCAGTTTCCAGGTCTTGTCGCCGACCGACACCGCCTCGGACGCCACGACGAAGAACCAGCCGCCGGACATGGATATCATGGTGTTCCACACCAGGCCCGGGGTCGCGAAGGGGACCTCCAGCCGCCAGAACCGCTGCCAGGCGGTCAGGCGGAAGCTGCGCGCGGCCTCATGCAGGTCGGGCGGCACGCTGCTGAGCGACTGGTACATGCTGAAGGCCATGTTCCAGGCCTGGCTGGTGAAGATCGCGAAGATCGCGGCGCATTCCAGG
>CANJSR010000269.1 GCA_947476855.1 Acetobacteraceae bacterium | reverse complement strand
CCGACCTCGCCGCCTGCATCCCGGAGGAAAAGGCGCCGCTCTGGGGCCGTTACCGCGGCTATCGTTTCAGCACGAACCATCCGCCCGGCGGCGGGCTCCAGTTGATCATCATGCTCAATATCCTGGAGCATTTCGACCTGCGCGCCATGGGCCACAACAGCCCCGAGTATATCCGCGTCGTGGCGGAGGCCATGAAGATCGCCACCGTCGCCAAGGATGAGCAGATCGGTGATCCGCGCTTCTTCGACGTGCCGATCGCGGAACTGACATCCAAGGACTACGCAGCCGCGATGGCCGACCGGATCAGGCGTGGCGAGAAAACCGAAGTCCCCCGCTTCAACTCCGGCGGGGCCGAGAGCAAGCACACCACCCATATCTGCGTGGCCGATGATGCCGGCAACGCCTTTACGATGACCCATACGCTGGGCCAGCCATCCGGCGTCGTCACCGAGGGGCTCGGCTTCATGTATAATGGCGCGATGGCGGTGTTCGATCCGCGGCCTGGTCACGCCGGGTCGCTGGAACCCGGGAAGGCACGCTTCTCGGCGATGTCGCCAACGATCGTGTTCAAGGACGACAAGCCCTTTCTGGTCCTCGGCGCCCCCGGCGCCACGTATATTTCCATGGGAAACCTTCAGGTCATGCTCAATGTATTGGATTTCGGCATGACCGCCGAGGCCGCGGTCAGCGCGCCCCGCTTCGTCGCGGTGTCGAGCACGATCGAAATCTCCAACCGCACCCTGCGCGCGACCGAGAAGACGTTGCGCGACTGGGGCTATCCGGTGAAACGCTATGCCCACAGCTACCGCTTTGCTTCGGTCCACGCGATCCGCATCGTCGACGGCGTGATGGATGGCGGCGCCGATCCATCGACCGGCGGGCTGGTGATCGCGGTATGACCGGGCCCGCGACGATCGCGCTGGACGGCCGCGTCACGGCGGAGAACTTCGATGAGCAGGGCTATCTGCAGGCAAACCCCGACGTCGCGCGCGCCGTCGCGCAGGGCATCCTGTTGAGCGGCCGGCAGCATTTCGATCATTTCGGCCACAAGGAAAACCGCCGCATGGCGGTCACCGCCAACGCCGCCCTGACCGCCATGCGGCGGCACAAACTGGCGCGCCTGGCCCCGCATCTGAAACTGGACATGCCGCATGTGATGCGCGGGGACAAGTACGACTTCCTGAGCGACGCGCTCCGCGCCGAGACCGCGGTCATCGACACGGTCAACGTGTCATCGAATCCCTATTCCCTGGGCGTGCAGGACCTGATCAAGCGTCACGCGGACGGCCTGGTACTGGATTGCGGCGCCGGCAGCCGGCCGATCTATTACGGCAACGTCGTGAATTATGAAATCGCCGACTATGCCTCCACCGACGTCATCGGCGTCGCCGAGAAGCTGCCCTTCAAGGACAACAGTTTCGACGGGGTCATTTCGATGGCGGTGCTGGAACACGTCCGCGACCCCTTCGCCTGCGCGGCCGAGATCGTGCGCGTGCTGAAACCCGGCGGGCAACTCGCCTGCGGGGTGCCGTTCCTGCAACCGGTGCACGGCTATCCGCACCACTACTACAACATGACCGGCCAGGGCCTGCGCGCGCTGTTCGAACGCACGCTGGTCATCGACTATCACGCGGTCGAGGAAGCCGCCCATCCTGTCTGGTCACTCGCCTGGATCGTGAACAGTTGGGCGAACGGCCTGGATGCGGAGGCGCGGGAGCAATTCCTGGCCCTGCGGATGTCGGACCTGCAGCAGCCGACCCATCGCTTCCTGAAGGAACCGTGGGTCAAGAACCTGAGCGAGGAGAAACAGTGGGAGTTGGCATCAGGGACGTTCCTGATCGCCCATAAGCCGGACGCGTAGGGGCCCGCGCCCAGCACCCACGGATGGGTCGTCACCCAAGCGCGATCAACCGCCTTACCCGCGGCATCACCTCGGCGGCGAAGCGGCGCATCTCGGCCTCAAACGGCTGGTACTGCAGCATGAACGTCTCGATCCCGATCCGGTTGAATGCAACGATCCGAGCGGCTACCGTGTCATAGTCGCCAACCAGTTCCGCCGCCGTGCCGCCGTTGCTGCCAACCCGAGGCGTCTTCGCCATCGTCGCCGCCATCACCGATTTCGGGTCCGTGTTCGCCCGCTGCACCGCCCGCACCGCCGCGTCCTTGGTCGCGAGGTCGAACAGATAGTCCAGGTGCTCCTTCGCCTCGGCCGCCGTATCCCGCGCGATCACGAACGCCGACAGCCCGAACCGCAACGGTCGGCCCCAGCGGCGATGGCGCGATGCCACGTCATCGATCAACGCCTTCACATCGGCCAGAGGCTGCCCGTTGATGAACCACACATCGCCCCAGTCCGCGACGAGGGCACGCGCGGGTTCAGACTCACCACCCACGTAGATACGCGGACGCGCGCGGTAGGGATCGGCGGGCCGCAGCATATAGTCCCGCACATCGAAGTTCACGCCCTTGAACGTAACCGACTCCCCGCGCAGCAACGGCTCCAGCACGGAAATCCATTCCCGCCCGTAGTCGTAGCGTTCGTCATGCTCCGGAAACCCGATGCCGGCCTTCTCCAGTTCCGGCTTGTTCCAGGCGTTCACCAGATTGATCGCGAAACGACCGCGGCTGATCAGCTCGATCTGCAACGCCATCTTCGCCAGCGGCACGGGGTGATAGAGATACGGCTTGATCGCCGTGATGATCTCGATCTTCTCCGTCAGCGCCGCCAGAGCGGCTGAGGCCGTCCAGGCCTCCATCACATCCGTCTCGGCCCGGTGCGGGTTGATCGTGTGCTGCGCCACCAGGGTTGAATCGAAACCCAGCCGCTCCGCCTCCAGCACCAGCGCGCGGTTCCGTTCCCATGACGCATCAAACGGTTCATTCGGATCCTGGAATGCCGCTCGGCTGCCATGCACGAGCGCCCAGACACCAAAACGAATGGTCATCACTTGCCCTCGAAGAACTGGTTAGCCGGACGCGGCAGACCGAGATGATCCCGCAAGGTCGTGCCCTCATATTCCCGCCGGAACAGGTCGCGCCGTTGCAGTTCGGGCACCACCTGGTCGACGAACTCATCCAGGCCGCCGGGCACGTAGGGAAACATCACGTTGAACCCGTCGCAGGCGCGTTCGTGCAGCCAGCGCTCCATCGTATCGGCGATCGTCTTTGGCGTGCCAACGATCGCCGCCCCGCCATAGGCGCCCATGATCGAGGCCAGTTGCCGTACGGTCAGATTCTCCCGCTTGGCGCGCGCCACCACGCGTTCCCGTCCGGATTTGCTCTGGTTGGTGTCAGGGATTTCCGGCAGCGGCCCATCGAGGTCGAACTTCGACGCGTCCACCCCCAGCGCGATCGAGAGCGACGCGATGCCGCTGTCCGCATGCACCAGGCTGTCGAGGTGATCCTTCTTCCGTTGCGCCTCGGCGACAGTTTCCCCCACCACGACCAGCGCGCCGGGCATGATCTTGATCAGGTCCGGGTCACGGCCGACCGCGCGGGCGCGCGCTTTCACGTCGGCATAATATTCCTGTGCCATGGCGATCGGGCCGCCCGCGGCGAACACCATCTCGGACGTTTCCGCCGCCAGTTGCCGCCCGTCATTGGACGCACCCGCCTGCACGATCACCGCATGGCCCTGCACCGGACGCGCGACGTTCAGCGGGCCTCGGACATTGAAATACGGCCCGTGATGGTCCAGCACGTGCAGCCGAGCGGGGTCGAAATAGACACCGTTTTCGACATCGCGGATGAAGGCATCGTCGGCCCAACTGTCCCATAGTCCCTTGACGACATCGATGAACTCGCGCGCCCGCCGATAGCGTTCGGCGTGCGCCATGTGCGTCTCTCGCCCGAAATTCAACGCCGAGTCCGGATTCGACGTCGTCACCACATTCCACGCCGCTCGGCCGTTGCTGATGTGATCCAGGGACGCGAAGCGGCGCGCGACCAGATAGGGTTCCTCGAACGTCGTCGATCCGGTCGCGATCAGACCCAGCTTATCGGTGACCGCGGCCAGCGCCGGCAGCAGGATCATCGGGTCGAAGCTGGTGGTCGTCGCGCTCCGCATCAGCGCGTTCATCGGCATGTTCAGGACCGCGAGGTGGTCGGCCATGAAGAAGGCGTCGAACTTCCCTGCCTCCAGCTTTTGGGCGAAGCGCGTCAGATGCTTGAAGTTGAAATTCGCATCCGGCGCGGCGCCCGGATAGCGCCACCAGGCGGTGTGGATGCTGACCGGGCGCATGAAGGCACCCAGATGGAGTTTGCGGGTCTCGGACATCGATGGACCTCCTGCTTCGCGGCCGGCCTTGCGGATCGGCCCCTTCCCTACCGCAACAGCAACGCCAGCGCGACCGCCCAGGGTGCCGCCATGGACAACACGATACCGGGCACGAGCCGCAGGGCGAACGCCCCCGACCCGGCGGTGATCGCCATCACGGTCTTGGAAACCGCGTTGCTGGTCATCGCCGCCAGGATCGGCACAACGGTCGCCAGCGGGGTCAACCGGTCGGCCGCCGCGAGTGACGCGATGGAAATCGCCGCCGAGTGGGTATCGACAAACCCGCCCAGCGTCGCCCCGGCGATCACGCCGGTTTCGCCAAACCACTCCTTCAGGAACGACTGCCCCACCAGCATCACCGCCATCATCGCCGCCAGGGCCAGGGCCGCCGTGATGCTGAAGGTCCGTCCGGCCTCCGGTTCCGCATCGTCGTCCGAGGCGCTCGCGCGTAGCATCGCCATGATCCCATAGGCCGCTGCCGCCGCCCCGCCGGCGGCCAAGGCGGGCCAGAGGACATGGAACGTGGGCGGATGGGTGACCAGCAGCACCAGCGCCATCTGCGCGAAGGTCGCCACCGTCGAGAACATCGCCCCCGCCACAGCCGCCCCCATGCTGCCCGGGTCCCGCGCTGCTCTGCCGGCCATCGAGCCGATCGTCGCGGTGCTGGAGATGAAGCCCGAGGCCAGCCCCGCGAGCGGCAGGCCGAAGCGCTGGCCGAACAGCCGCGTGGCGATATGCCCGCCCGCTCCCAAGGCGAGGACAAGGATCACCAGCATCCAGATACTGTGCGGGTTCAGCGCCAGCATCGGCCCCAGATAGCGGTTGGGCAGCAGGGGCCAGATGACCAGGGTGGCGACGGCGAAGATCAGGCCGTCGCGGACCTCGGCGCTGGTCAGGATGCGGGTGACGAAGCCGTGCAGCGGCGTCTTGGCTGCGAAGACGACGGTGACGATGGCGCCCAGGGCGGCGGCCAGCAGCGGATCGGACATCGCAAGGCCACCCAGCAGCGGGGTGGCCATCAGGCCGACCTCGGTCGTGAGGCCACGATCCGTGTCCGGGGCGCGGAAATAGGCCAGCGCCGCCAGCACCGCCACGCCGCCCGCCGCGATGGCCAGCAGCGTGACCCCGCCGAGATGTACCGCGACGGCGCCGAGCAGGGCGGTGAGGGCGAAGGTTCGGATGCCGGCGGGGCGGCGGCTGGGGCCCTCGCCCTTGCTGCGCTCGCGTTCGAGGCCGATGAGCATGCCGATGGTCAGGGCGGCCGCGAAATTGAACCAGGGGGCTGGGATCATGCGGGCATCTTAGCTGGGTTCGCGGCGCGGGGCGGAGCTAAACGTAGTTGGTACAGATCGGGCCGGGCCGCAGGCGAAGTCAGGGCCGGCCCTCGCACCCGGTCATTCGCCGCCGCTCACCAGCGCGAACAATCGCCTTTCAAGCGGCGGAAGATCGTTCCGAACCGTGTTCCAGACCGTGCCCAGATCAACATCCGCATATCCATGACTGAGGGCGTTGCGCATGCGGTATGCCATCGCCCAAGGGATCTCGGGATGCGCCGCGACGAACGCGGAATCATGCACCCGGACGTTGCGCGCGGCCTCTCCCAGGATTTCCAGGTTCCGGATGACCGCATCCTGCGTCCGGATGTCCCGCTCGAACGCCGCTTGATCCAGGTTGTTCGTATACATTCGGATACGCCCGACGGCCTGGAGCATATGGCCAATATAGTCCGACGTTCGGTCGGCCTTATCGGTCAAACCGGCTCAGCCTCGGACATCACGCGTGTCAGGATCGCGCCACGCAGGGCGCCCGACGTCGTCACATGAACCGGAATCCCCAACAGACGTTCCAGGTCCAGTTCCATCGCCGCGACATTGAACAGGCTCGTGGTCGCGGTCGTATCGATCAACAGGTCCAGGTCGCTCGCATCCGTATCCTCGCCACGGGCCACCGACCCGAACACGCGCGGGTTCCGGCCACTATGCGACTCAACCACCTGCCTGATGGCCGAACGATGCAAATCGAACGCGCGGGATGCCTTTCCGGTCATGTCGAACCTCCTGGCTACCATCCGGACTATGCCGGCTTCCCCGATCGGCGCGCAACATGTTCACCAGCCGATCCGGTGACGAATGGACGACCCCACCAACCTGCCCTATCCTCCGCGCCCAGAACCGGAGGAATACGACCCATGACCGATGCGCCCGTCGTGCGCCTGGAAAAAGATGGTGATGTCGGAATCATCATCGTCAACTACCCGCCCGTGAACGCCCTCGGGCCAGGCGTGGCGGATGGCATCATTGAGTGCCTGAACAAGGCCAACGCCGATCCCTCGATCAAATCCATGGTGCTGATGGGCGACGGCCGCAGCTTCATCGCCGGCGCGGACATCCGCGGCTTCGGCACCGGCCGCAAGCGTCCCCCGCTGGGTGAGCGCACCTATGATGTGATGGACCGCAGCCCCAAGCCCGTCGTCGCCGCGATCCACGGCTACGCCCTGGGCGGTGGCCTCGAAAACGCGATGGGCTGCCATTACCGTATCGCCGTGCCCTCCGCGAAGGTCGGCCTGCCGGAAGTGCTGATCGGCATCCTGCCCGGCGGCGGCGGCACGCAGCGCCTGCCGCGCCT
>CANJSR010000268.1 GCA_947476855.1 Acetobacteraceae bacterium | reverse complement strand
GGCTGTCGAAAGAAGTTTCATTGTTCTCTCCTGCGGCTTTGCTGTTTTCCAGCTACCACAAGGTATTGCCGAGCAACGGGGAACAGAAATGCCGGTGCGGTATCGTGTTGATGCGGTCGGCGTATGCAAAACCGAACATCAGCGTGAACGGCACGACATCGGTCACGCATGGTCCGGCGGGCCGTCAATCCCGACCGCGATCCAATGCAGGCCGGGGACGGAGGCGACCTCCTCCCCGCACAGGCCCGCCACCAGCGACACCAGCGTCAGAGGCGGCAAGCTCGGCGCGTCCGCGGCGACGAGGGGCAAAGGCGGCGGCCCCGCGGCGGTCGAATCCCGTACCTGAAGCAGCGCGTGGCACGTGATCCCGTGGCTGGTCAGACGCCGAGCGGTGGCCTCGGTCAGGTGGGTGAGGATGTCGTGGATGACGCGGTGGCGCGGGTCCGTGTCAGGCAGGGCAGGCGCAACGTTGATGATGCGCCCGAAACTACGCCGCTGCATGCCCGGCAGCACGGCCGCCGTGGCATGAAAATACACTGCCAGATCGCGCATCGGCTCCGCCGCCGGGTCGCTAAGGCGCTGATCCCCTTGGCTGACCAGGATATCGACCGCCCCCAGCCCGCGCTGGATCCGTTCGACCATGTCCGCCAGCGCGGCGGCGTCGGACATATCGGCATCATCGTGCCAGACCGGCACATCGAAGTCCGTGCCCAGGGACTGACACAGGCTCCGGATCGCCGCGGGATCACCCGGCCCGGCCAAAGCGATCATCGCACCGCGCGCCGCCAATCCGGCCGCGATGGCCAGGCCGCGTCCCTCCGTTGATCCGGTGATCAAGGCGACCCGTCCGTCGAGCGCCCGCGGCGCTCCACCCCGGGCGAGGCCGGCCGATGTCAGCGTGCTCATCATGTCGGCATCCATCCATCAAGACGCACCGGCGGACCGGCCCTGCGCGATGCTGCCCCGCTTGCGACGGCCGACGCCAATACCGATCGGCAATCGGGGAGATGCACCCATGTTATCGTGAACCGCTGTAACACCGTGCCGATGCCCGAGTCAGAACCGCGAACACCTTTGACGAATGGGAAGATCGGCGATGGAACTGCACGAGATCCGCTACTTCCTTGCGCTCGGCAAGACCTTGAACTTCACCAAGGCAGCCGAGACCTGCAACGTGAGCCAACCGGCCTTGACCCGCGCCATCCAGAAGATGGAAGACGAACTCGGCGGCCTGCTGTTTTCACGAGAACGTAATAATACGCACCTGACGGAACTCGGCCGCCTGCTGGAACCGCATCTGACCGAGGTCCTGAACCGCACGCATCTCGCGAAGGAAACCGCCAGCCGGTTCCTGCGTCTGGACAGCGCGCAGCTACGGTTGGGGGTGATGTGTACGATCGGACCAGTGCGCTTCGTCAGCTTCCTCGCGCGGTTTCGCCAGCAGAATCCGGGCGTGGACCTGACCCTGGTGGAGCAGACACCGGCTCAGTTGACCGGTCTGCTGAACAAGGGCGACATCGACGCCGCGCTGATGGCCAGCCCCGATGGATTTCCCGATCCGTTGCAGGCGCAAACACTGTATCCGGAGCGTTTCGTCATCGCCTGTTCGGCTGGTCATCGCTTCGCCCGAGCGAACGCCTTGCGTGTCGCCGATCTGGATGGGGAAAGCTATCTCCAACGCCTCAACTGTGAATACGACGGCCATCTGACGAACGTCTGTGTTTCCAATGGCGCGAAAGTCGTGAACTCCTACGGCAGTGAGCGGGAGGACTGGGTGCTGACGATGGTCGCGGCGGGGATGGGCGTGTGCTTCCTGCCGGAATACTCCAACACGGTGCCAGGGGTGGTCAGCCGGCCCGTGACCGATCCGGCGGTTCAGCGGGAAGTGTCTTTGGTGACCGTTGCGGGACGACGCTGGTCATCGCCCTTGTCGGCGTTCGTTCGCGCCATTCGTGGCTACTGCTGGGTAAAGCCTGAACCATCGGCTCACTCCTTTGCCTGAACGACCTGTTGGTTGCGGCGATCGGGCCGGGCCTTCGAGGAACCTGCGGTCCGGCGCTTCGCTATAGCGGGCCAGGCGGCGATCGCACGAGATAGCCTGCGATTTCCTCGATCCTTGGGTAGGCAGTTTCGATGGCCCGTTGAACAGCGGGGTTGAACCGTGCCTCATGAAATCCGTGCCCTGGTTGGGAGACCGTAACAATGAAGCTGAATCGCCGATGGTTGATCATGTCGGTGATCAGTGTTTCATCCCATCTACCCAGACTCCCCAACTCCGCGAAGATGGAAGGCTCCCACGGGACGTCCTTTCCGACGCGCACCAGGAGCACCATGTCTTCGGACAGGATCGGACCTGGGGCTGCACGGACCTTTTCGGTCAGTTGGGACAATGCAGCAATCTGTTGTTGGTTCCTGAACCGATCAGTCCGCGGGTCAGATGTGAAATATGCCTGGAACAGCAATCCAAGGACCGCGAGGAACCCAGGAATACCAGCACCCAAGCGGATCGGGACTCCGCTGAAGACGGCTGATCCGGTTCGGCCGACCTCGGTCGTGATGATCAGCCCTACAAGCACACACCATGTGCACATCCACTCGATGAAGTAATTGAGCGTGGCTCCGGACTTTCCTATCGTGAGCAATGTCAGGGACGACGTGAACAGGTAGAGAGGCATGATCACCATCGCCCTCGCACCTGGGTCCATCAGCTTGCCGTAGGCGACCGGGATCCACGCCCTGGGAGAGCGCAATCCCACCTGTCTCCCCCAGAACGTCACGATCGAGATGATCGAGGCGAACAGGATCCCGTACTCAAACCAGGGCAGCCGCAGGTTCCAGTAGACCACCCGAAGATCGAAACGATTGATGTTGTGCTGGACAATGTGCCGCAGGAAACCGCCATCGGTGGCCCATGTCATGGCTGCCAGGCAGGCGACGGCGACCGCGAGGCCAAACAGACAGGCGCGGACCGTGTTCCATCGGTTGACCAGGAAAAGCACGGGAACAGTGGCCAGGGCCGCCGCCACGCTCGTTTGCTTTGTGAAGATCGCGGCAACGAAGAAAAGGACCGAGAGATAAAAGTGGTATGGCCTTGTGGTCGGGCGGGCGGCGAAAAAGACACCCAGGAAGGAAAACGCGATCGCCAGCATATCGACCCGCATGAGATGCGACCATTGCAGCACCGGATTGAGGCAGAATATACTCAGCCCCGCGACGGCCGCGCCGCAAATGCCCGCGATCCGAGGTGTCCCGGGTGGCGTACTCTGCCTGACGATACAGGCAGCGATACCCGCGATGGCCAGGGTGCTGGCAACCGACACCAACCGGCCGGCAACCAGCATGTCGCCCGTCACCAGCGACACGGCACGCGATACCAGGTGGTAGGCGGGAGGATAGTGGAAGACAGTAAACGGATAGGTTGTAATGTCCCCATACATGCGCCCATCTGGAATCTTCAGTGCCTGATACCAGACGATGCCTTCACCGTAATCCAGTTCGAACGGATAGCTGATCGCCTGGGCGGCATAGAGGAGATACGCACCGAAATGCGCCATCAGAAGCAGCGCGGACGCGGCGAAGAGCACAATGGTCAGGAGCGCGAAGGACCATCCAGCGCGAGATCCAGCAGAGTCTATCCCGGTGCGCGCGGGCATCAGGCTGCGCCCCGCTGGTGCTCGCCGCGTGGCCGGGCGGTGATCAGCATCTGCTTTCCCAATGGCTTTATCGGCGACGACAGCCATGCACGAATTAGAAAGGGGGAGACCGGAATCCTGGACTTGACAGTCAGTGGCAGGAATTTTGGTATGACGCTCATGACCGAATAACCATTTGCTATCAAGAAATCCACCATGCTAACGTGGGAATATATCGATACATGAGTATAGTCATCGAAATATTCCTTGTATGCATACCTGTAGTTGGGCTGCAAGATGGTAAGCGTGCCACGCGGAGACAGCTTCCGGCGCAGGACATTCAGGACCGTAGAAAACTCGTGCTGCGAGATGTGTTCGAAGATGTTGCTTGCAAGCGCATAGTCGACCGCACCGTCGTCGATCTGCTTCAATTGCCCAAGGTCGCCGACAATCGTCTCAACGCCGGGTTCAAGAAACCGCGGAAAATCAGTCCACAGATCGATCGCGATGCGGCGCCGCGCTACAACGTGGTTGATGAAATGACCGCGTCCACAGCCAATGTCCAGCACACAGCCATCCGCTGGCACCATCCGGCTAAAATGATGGTCCCATAGCGTCTTCCAAACAATCTGCCGCCTTGAATCAGACGCCGACTGCGTACTGTGATATCCTTGATCAGGGCTCATGATCGCCGCCAACCAATCAGGATGCCTACAATCATGCGCAGCCCAACCTTGAGCGCCCGCAGATTATCGACGTTGCCGCCTTTGCTGACACCAACGCGTGCGTGGAAGGTGATGGGACATTCGATCACGAAATATCCGTTTGCCAACGCAGTATCCAGAAAGTAGGCATTGAATTCGAGATTGATCCTCGGGTCTAGTTTTGGCAGCAGCTTGATCAGTACCTCGCGCCGGCACAGCTTGTAGGTCGTGCCGACGTCCGTCAGCGTGCTTGCGCCAAGATGTTTCGCTTCCAGCAGCTTCCCAACGAACAGATTGCCATAATACATGAACGTACTGAGCTGCGTGTTATGCTGTCTCAGACGTTCCACCGTGCGGGTTCCGTTCACAATATCGGCATGTGGCGCATAGGCCAGGAATTTCTCGATATCCGACGCTCGGAACGTCCGATCCCCTTCACACAGGATGATCAACTCGGCCTCGTTGAGATCGACGGCTTCCTTCAGGCAGCGAAAAACGCACTGCCCGTATCCCTGCGATGTCTCGTTGAACACCATGGCCCCCGCCTCGCGCGCGCGTTCCAAGGTCGAGTCCGTGCTGTTGTTGCTGACGACGATGACGCGACGAACCATGGGATGGGCGAGGAAATCGGCCACCGCGTCTGCTATGCTCAATTCATCGTTGTAGGCGGTGAGTGTGACCGTCACCCGCCGATCGGTAATGGTGTCGTCGCGGACCATGCCGTTCGACCGCTTATGGGGAAAAAAGAGGAGCAGGTCGATCAGGATCAGCGTGATCCCAAGCGTCATCGGCATTCCGCTATACCAGACGATCCACTCATTCAGCGGCAGCAGGATCGCGTTCATTCCGAGAAGATACCGCGGGATGACCATCAAAATACCGCACAGGTACATCGCTGTCCCGATGCAGACGAAGACGACACCCCAAAGCAGAAACGGACCGCGCCGAACGAAGGAAAACATGCAGCCAGCCTAAACGCGTGCCACTCTCCGATGGACCTGGGTAACGGCCAGATCAAACCGGCAATGCCGCGCCCTCATGGGGTTAACGCAATGGTTGTAGTGGGCCGATCGGAGCGATTCCACCGCAATGGCATTGCTTTCTGGTGGTCCCGGACATTGCCTGGGGCAGGTCCCGGGGACTGAATCGCAAATTGTCATTCAAGGGCCGCCGCCAGTCCCAAACGTATATGAACCGTAAGAGTTTCCGGTAACATGCGACCTGATCGCGGGCAAGCAGGCGGTGACGCCACCGCCATGAACGATAGGCAGATTGCGCTCCCACCTCCGGGCAAGACACTGTCCGCCGTCGCCGCTATCCTCCCCCCATGCCCGCGCCACCCCCCCGTTCCAACCCCATCCTCCTCGGCCACGAACCAGCCGAAGCCACCCTCCTGGCCGCCCTTGCCAGTGCCCGTATGCACCATGCCTGGCTCATCACGGGACCGGAGGGCATCGGCAAGGCGACCCTCGCCTACCGCTTCGCCCGCCGCCTCCTCGCCGGCCGCCCGACCGAGCCGACCCTCGCCCTCGACCCCACCCACCCGACCTTCCGCCGGGTCGCCGCCGGCTCCCACGCCGATCTCCTGGTGATCGAGCGTGGCATCAACGAGAAAACCAAACGCATGCGGACCCAGATCGCGGTCGACGACGTGCGCAAGGTCGGGGGCTTCCTCTCCCTCACCCCGGCCGAGGGCGGCTGGCGCGTCGTCATCGTCGACGGAGCGGAGGAGTTGAACGCCGCCTCGGCCAACGCCCTGCTCAAGACGCTGGAAGAACCGCCCCCGCGCGCCATCCTGATTCTGACATGCTCCGCCCCCGGCCGCCTGCCGCCGACCATCCGCAGCCGCTGCCGCCGCCTTCGCCTCGACGCGCTGGACGACGCCACCATGCGGACCCTTCTCGCCACCTACCTCCCGGCGCTGACGGAGGACGAACGTGACCGCCTCGCCACCCTCGCCGAAGGATCGCCCGGCCGAGCGCTGATGATGGCGGAGGAGGAGGGGCTGAAGATCGCGGGGCTGGTGGACCAGGTGCTCTCCGACCTCCCCAACCTCCCCCCCACCCGCGCCTACGATATCGCCGATGCGCTCGGCCGGTCCGAGACGGGGTTTTCGACCTTCATGGACCTGCTGACCGCGGGCATCGCCGCGGCCGTCCGGGAAACCGCCCGCGGCCAGGCGGACCCGGAGCAGGAGCGGTTGGTCGCCCTGCGCCCGCTCGATGCGTGGGGGGAGGTGTGGCAGAACCTCAGCCGCCTGCGGGATGAGACGGAGCGGTTCGCGCTCGACAAGCGCCAGGCCATCGTGGCGGGGCTGGGGATGCTGAGCGCCTGAGCAGCGGCAAAACTTGAAGCCGGCCCCACTCTGTGGCACGGGCACAGCCACACCCCATCCCCCGGGAACCCGATGACCAAACGCTTCTACATCACGACCCCGATCTATTACGTGAATGGCGCGCCCCATATCGGGCATGCCTACACCTCGATCGCGGCCGACGTGATGGCCCGGTTCAAGCGGCTGGACGGCTATGACGTCTTCTTCCTGACCGGTACGGACGAACACGGGCAG
>CANJSR010000267.1 GCA_947476855.1 Acetobacteraceae bacterium | reverse complement strand
TGACGTCCAGGGTCGGGTGGTTGATCCGGGCATAGCGGGCGGCCGTGGCGCCGCCGAAGCCGCCGCCGATGATGACCAGCCTGGCCGAGGCCTGCGCCCGGGCTACCGTGGGGGCGGCCAAGGTGGCGGCGCCGGCCGCGGCGAACAGGCGCCGGCGGGTGAGTGTCTGGGTCATGATCGCCTCCCTCAACGCTGGGCCGCGAAATACGCGGCGATCGCCGCGATATCCGCCTCGGTATAGCCGCGCGCGATGCGGCCCATGATCGTGCCAGGGCGTTCATTGGCGGCGAACGCCTTCATCGTGCCGATGAGTTCGATGGCTGGACGCCCGGCGATGGCGGGGATGGGGATCGAGCCGGTGCCGCGCACCCCGTGGCAGCCGACACAGCCCTGCGCCGCGAGCGGCACCGGTTCGGCCGCACGCGCGCCCATCGGTGCCGCAACAAGCGCCAGGCCGACCAATCCGGCCAATCGAGCGGATAGCATGTTCACACCTCATCCCGTCTGTTCTGTGTCTCCATTGGCTGGAATATGGCGCACGCCAGAAAAGCGTCAAATGTTGGATTATTTGACTTTCAGGAGTTCATCCCGTGCAAAGACCGTTTCTCCGCGGCGGGGTCCCGAGAACAACCTTCCCCTTCAACCGTCCAGCCGGAACAAGGGCCGCAGCCGGATGCCCAGCGCCGTCCCGGCCAGGGCGGCCGCGACCCAGACCCAGCCATGCAGGCTGCCGGAGGCGACGCCACCCAGGAAGGCGCTGATGTTGCAGCCCGAGGCCAGCACCGCCCCCACCCCCATCAGCAACCCGCCTGCCACCGCCGCCAGCGCGGGGCCCAGAAAAGGTGCCCGCCAGCGGTCGCGCGGGGCAGGCGCCAGCGCCGCGGCCAGGAAGGCCCCGCCGATCACGCCCAGGTCCATCAACGTGATCCGATCGGACAGCACCGGGCGCAGCAGCGCCTCGGTCCGCGTCGGGTCCTCCCAGAACGGCCAGAAGGCGGGATCGTCGATGCCCAGCGCCTCGATCACCTTCGATCCCCAGAGCGGGAAGGCCGCCGTGATCGCCCAGGGGCGGCCGGCGATGACCAGCGTGGCGAAACCCAGGCCGGCCAGCAGCAGCGCGCCGGCCCCGAGTGACCAGCGCGGGGCGGCGGGGGCGAAGACGGGGGTTGGATCGGGGTGGCGCGTCCGCTCCCACCACCGCGCCAGGCCGGCCAGGGCCGAAAGCAGGACCAGGCTGCCCAGCAGGGTCGGCCACGGCCCGGCCCACCCGCTGATCGGAACCGGCGCCAGGGCGGGCCAGGCCATCCAGAGGTCGGCGCGCCAGGCGGCCAGCGTGGCCCCGGCGATGAAACTCAGCAGGGTCAGCCAGGATCGCGACGCCCCGCCGCCGGCCGCGTACAGCGTGCCCGAGCCACATCCGCCGCCAAGCTGCATCCCGATGCCGAACAGGAACGCGCCGAACAGCAGGGCCAGCCCGACGGGGAAGACGAAGCCGCGCACCGGCTGGCCCAGCACCGTGCCGGCGTCCAGCGCGGGCAGGAACAGGCAGGCGGTCAGCCCGACCAGCAGGCATTGTGCCCGGACCCCGGCGGTGCGCCGCTGGGTCAGGGCCCGCCGCCACGCCCCGGCGAAGCTGAACGATGATTGCCACAGCGTCGCCCCCAGGCCGAGGCCAAGGGCGAACAGAAGCGCGTCACCCCAGCCCTGCGTCCAGCCCAGGCCAAGCGCGAGGGCGCTTAGGAGGAGGCCGGGGAACAGTCCCCCCATCGGCGGGTCGTCAGGCGACCGCGGCGTCGATCCGCGCGACCAGATCGGCCGGCAACGGGCCAGCCTCGGCCGCCGCGACGCATTCGGCGAGTTCCTGGCGGTTCTTCACGCCCAGGACCAGCGTGTCGATCGGCAGGCCCAGCGCATAGCGATGCGCGATGACGGCTGGATTCTCCCCGAGTTCGGCGCAGATCGCGCGGAAGGGGGCGGCGCGGGCGAAATCCAGCACCTCCGGATGATCGGCCGGCAGGTCGCGGTCGATCGCGGCGGTCAGCGCGCCGGCCTGCACCGCGCGGATACCCATCACGCCAACCCCGTTCGCATGGGCGGCGGCCATCACGTCCCGCGGCTTCGCCGGCCCGTCGAAGAACTTCAACCCGCCCGGGCTATCGAGCAGATTGGCGATGCACTGCACCGCCGCCGGCCTGGAGTCATGCCCCAGGACCTCGATGATCGCGTCGGGATGGCCGATGCCGGTCAGGCCCCAGGCGCCGATCAGCCCGTCCTTCACCAGTTTCTCGAAGGCCGGGCGGACGACGTCGATGAACAGCGGCAACGGCGTGAACCGCTCGGTGTCCGGGCGCTGCCACATCGCGTGCCCGTCCGGCACCAGGTTGGAGTGCAGGAAGAACACATCCAGCTGGTCACGTTGCAGCAGGCGGAGGCTCGCCCCGATCGACTGGCGCAGGAAGCGGTCGACCTTGCCGGCGGGCTGGTTGCCCAGGTTGCACTTGCTGGTGATCCGCACGCCATCGGGCAGGCGGCCGCCGAACGCCTCCCCCACCACGCGTTCGGCCTTGCCGTCGCCATAGCGGGGGGCGAGGTCGAGCAGGGTGATCCCGGCATCCACCGCGGCCTTCACCGTGGCCACGCACTCCTCGAACGTGGTCTGGCCCCAGAGCATGCCCAGCCCGCCGCCGCCCAGCGTCAGGGTGGAAACCGGCGGGAGAGGTCCGAAAGCGTGCTGGCGCATGGGAAGGTCCTTGGCTGGGCGAGAGGCTGTTTCGGTGGGAGGGGTTTGCGGTCAGGTCGTTTCCGGTGGTCGGGGGATAGGCCGCCGCTCACCGGGCATGGGGTCGTGTCGGGGGGAAAAACCGAGGGGCCTTGGTCTGGATGTGCTGTCCGCATGCATAGCACGGAGAAACAGGGAGGCTGCACCAAGGAGAAGGGAGGAAGGGCGTGGCGGTTCGGCCGGTGTCCAGCCACCCTCCATTAACCTTCGTGACGTCCTCCCTGCTTCTCCGTGCTGAAAATCCGGACGGCGCGCGGGAACGGAACCGATGCTCCGCTCCCCCGACCCCATCCGCAGGCCCCTTCCTGGGGCGATTTTCTCACCGGACATGGGGTAGCACCATCGCGAAAAAACGCCGATGGCTCCCAGGCCCCCGGACAAGCTCCTCACCAACGTTCTTCATTCGTTCCAATACCGCCGGTCACCCTGCCGAGGCAACCGCCAACCAGCCCCCTCCCCCACCGGGAGAGGGCCAGGGCCGTGATCCTACGGCAGCAGCACCGTGCTGCCCGTGGTCTGGCGGGCTTCCAGCGCGATATGCGCCTGGGCCGCGTCCTTCAGGGCAAAGCGCTGGTTGACCTGAATCTTCACCGCCCCCTTGCCCACCACGTCGAACAGGTCGGCCGCCACCTTCTCCAGATCCGACCGCTTGGACGTATAGGTCGCCAGCGACGGCCGCGTCAGGAACAGGCTGCCCTTCGCCGCCAGGACCCCCAGATCAAACGGCGGCACGGCGCCCGAGGCATTGCCGTAGCTCACCATCAGCCCGAGCGGTGCCAGGCAGTCGAGCGACACGCCGAACGTGTCCTTGCCGACGCTGTCATAGACGACCGGCGCCATGGCGCCGCCCGTGATGCGCTTCACCTCGGCGACCAGCGTCGAGTAGCCCACGACCGTATGGGTCGCGCCATTCGCCCGCGCCAGGGCGGCCTTTTCCTCGCTCGAGACGACGCCAATCACGGTCGCGCCAAGGTGTTTGGCCCACTGACACATGATCAGCCCGACGCCACCGGCCGCGGCATGCACCACGATGGTGTCACCGGCCTTCACGTTATAGGT
The DNA here is from genome assembly GCA_947476855.1 of Acetobacteraceae bacterium. The sequence goes on along the minus strand of CANJSR010000267.1, from coordinate 3,147 downwards.
GCGGCGGAGCAGGTACTGCACCGTCATGCCCTGGAGCATCATCGACGCCCCAACCTCGAACGGGATGTTGTCGGGCAGCTTCACCAGGCGATCGGCGGGGATCACCCGCTCGGTCACATAGGCGCCCAAGGGGCCGGCATAGGCCACGCGATCGCCCACCGCGACGGTCGTCACGTCCGGCCCGACGGCCAGCACGGTGCCGGCGCCTTCCTGCCCGATCACCAGCGGCATGTTCGGCGCCTTGTACAGGCCGGTGCGGAAATAGACGTCGATGTAGTTCAGGCCGACCGCGCCGTGCCGGATCAGCGCCTCACCGGGGCCGGGCTCGGGGGTCGGCACATCCTCCCATTGCATCACCTCGGGTCCACCGTTGGTATGGATGCGGACGGCGTGCGTCATATTGGTCTCCGTGGTGAGAGAAGGGTCAGAGAAGGGTGGTCTCGGGTGCTTCGAGCGCAAGAAGCCAGCGCTTGGTATCCAGACCGCCGGAGCCGGAGTAGCCGCCCAGGTGAGTCGTGGCAACGACCCGGTGGCACGGCACGATGATCGGGATCGGGTTCGATCCGTTCGCCTGCCCGACCGAGCGGGGACTGCCGCCGGCCACGCGGGCGATGTCGATATAGGAACGGGTTTCCCCGTACGGGATGTCGCACAAAGCCCGCCACACCTTGAGCCGGTACGGGGTGCCGGCCGGCGCGAGCGGCAGGGCGAACGCCTTCAGGTCCCCGTCGAAATAGGCATCAAGCTGGTCGCGGGCCCGGTGCAGCAGCGGCGAGCCGTTCTGCACCCCGGCCCAGCCCCATTCCAGCGCGACGATGCCGCCGTCTTCCTCGAAGACGGTGATGTCACCGATCGGGGTATGCATGGACAGAGACGGCACGGGATCCCGACCTTTCGTTGATTGCCAAATGTGATGACGAGATGGCGTGTTGAGCGGATGGCAACGCCCAGCGGCCGCCGCTGTCAAGCCTCCCCCCAACGGGGCGCACGAGGGAGCCGGCGCGGAAAGACCGTCACGACGGCGGAAAAATCGTCCGGCGTTAGGGAGTTGTTCATACTCTCCGTGCAGGATTCCGGCCTGGGCGATGACCCGGGGGCCCCGGCCACCCGGCCGCCGCCCAGGGTCAGCAGCGCCGCCTGGGATACGGGAACTCCGCGATGGAACCGAAACCGATCGAGTCGTCCCCCCGAGGGGACCGCACACCACGCCTCGGTGGAGCGCGCGGCGCATGATGGTGGGGGACCCGGTCCTGGCCGCCAGCCTGGGCGCCGCCGCCACCGCCGCCCTGTGCGGCGCCGCGGTGGGCCTGGCCCGGATATTCGGCCCCGAGCAGCCGCCCGATACACCCATCAGCGTCGCCGACCCCGAGGGGCTGGCCGGCGTGATGTCGGATGTCGCCCTGCGCTTCACACCGGCGGGGCTGCTGAACTACGTCTCCGCCTCCAGCCGCCCGGTGTTGGGCGTCGATCCGGCGGACCTGATCGGCCAGTGCGATACCTCGGACGCCGACCCGCTCTCAGTTTCGGCCATCCTTCCGGCGCTGGCCGCCCTGCCCGAGGGCGCGGAAGCCACCCAGCGGCTGCGACGCCCCGATGGCACGGTCCTCTGGACCCAGGCGCGCTGCCACGCGATCCCCGACAGCGACGACCGCCTGGTCATGCTGCGCGACATCACCCGCCAGCGCCACGCCGAAGCCCTCCTCAACGACTCCACCAACAGGCTCGCTCGGCTTGCCAACCAGGACTCGCTGACAGGGCTGGCCAACCGCGCCTGCTTCCTCGCCACCGCCGAGAAACTGATCGGCGGGGTGGAGCGGATGGCGATGCTGTTCATCGACCTGCACCGCTTCCGTCCGATCAACGACGTCCATGGCCACGCTGTCGGCGACGTCATCCTGCGCGAAACCGCCGCGAGGCTGGATCGGGAACTGGTGGATGAACCCTTGGTAGCCCGCCTCGGCGCCGATGAGTTCGCCGTGCTGATGCGCGCGCCCGAAGGCGACACGGCCATCGCCGCCCGCGCCCGCGACATCATCCGCGTGATCGGGGAGCCGATCCAGGTCGGGCCGATGACGCTGGATGTCACCGCGACGATCGGCATCGCGAGCAGCCCGCGCGACGGCGCCCGCGCCAGCACCCTGCTGCGGGCCGCCGGCATCGCCATGACCCAGGCCCGCCAGGCCGGCGGCACCTGCTACCGCTTCTTCGAACAGCGCATGGCCGAGGACCTCTCGACGACCGAGGAACTGAAGGCCGACCTGCGCGGCGCCATCGCCTGTGGCGAGATCGTGCCCCATTTCCAGCCGCTGGTCCGTCTGGCCGACAACGCGGTGGTCGGTTTCGAGGTCCTGGCCCGCTGGGTCCACCCCGAACGGGGCATGTTGCCGCCGATGCGGTTCCTGCCATTGGTTGAGGAGATGGGCCTTTCGGCTGCCATGTTCGCCGCGATCGTGACCCAGACCTGCGCCGCCATCCGCGGCTGGCCCGAGCGGATCAGGGTCTCGGTCAACGTCTCCCCGCACGAATTGCAGGACGAATCCCTGCCCGAGGACGTGCGGGCGATCCTGGAAACCCATGGCATCGCCGGGTCGCGCCTGGAAATCGAGGTGACCGAGAACGCGCTGATCCATGACTCCCGCATCGCGCGGGGCGTGATCGACCGGCTGCGGGCGCTCGGGATGTCGATGGCGCTGGATGATTTCGGCACCGGCTTCTCCAGCCTGTATCACCTGCGGGAGATGCCGTTCGACAAGATCAAGATCGACAAGTCGTTCATGCGCGCGCTGGACACCGACGCCGAGAGCGCCCGCTATGTCGCGGCGATCATCGGCCTCGGGAAGTCGCTGGGGTTGGAGGTCACGGCCGAGGGGGTCGAGGACAGCGCCAGCATGAAGCGGCTGAAGGAACTCGGCTGCACCTACGGCCAGGGCTATCTGTTCGGCCGGCCGATGCCCGCGGCCGATGCCGGACGCCTGCTGGTGGAAACGGGAGCGGCGGTGATGGCGGCGGAGTAACCGGGCCTCAGACCAGCCCGATGACGATCCCCGCAGCCGCGAGGCCCACGACCACCATCCAGGGCGGTGCGTCCCACATCGTCAGCGCGAGGAAGCCGCCGAGGGCCAGCAGGAAATCGCGGGGGGATAGAAC
>CANJSR010000266.1 GCA_947476855.1 Acetobacteraceae bacterium | reverse complement strand
GGCCGGGCATGAGTTCCAGAAATTCGTGGCCTATCCGATCTCCCGCGCCGCGTTCGACCAGGGAGAGGCGGTGATCAACTGGATCGCCGAACGCAAGTTCCGTCCCGACCAGGCCTGGCGGCGGGAGGACTGGAACCGCGCCGGCCAGTTGGACGATTTCCTGCCGCAGTTCGAATCCTGGCGCTTCGACTGGCTGGACGTGCCGGCCGTGATCCGGGGCGCGGAGCGCTGCTTCGAATATCCGATGGTCGACCGCGACCCGCTGGACCGCTGGACCTTCGGGCGGGTGACGCTGCTGGGGGACGCGGCGCACGCGATGTATCCGATCGGCTCCAACGGCGCGTCGCAGGGGATTCTGGACGCGCGGGTGCTGGCGCGGGAGATCCTGCGGTTGGGTCCAACCACCGCCGCGCTGGAGGCCTATGAGGCCGAACGGCGCCCGGCCACGGCGCGGATCGTGCTGGCCAATCGGGGGAACGGGCCGGAACAGGTGATGCAGCTGGTCGAACAGCGCGCGCCCGACGGCTATGCGTGGATCGAGGATGTGCTGACGCCCGCCGAACTGGAAGGCACCGCCGCCGCGTACAAGCAGGTGGCCGGCTTCGACAAGGACGCGCTGAACGCGCGGGCGCCGATCGTTGCGATGATTTCATCTTAAATCTTGCGTGCAACCGTCGAGCCGGTCCCGCGCGGGGCGGCCCGCGTTCCTTGACAGTTGTCATGCCTCGGCCGGGCCGCGTTGCACGCATGTGTCGCGGGTCCGTCCGGAACGGTGACACGATACGATGGCGGCCGCATGTGTGCCAAATCGTTGCGGCTGACTACCATTTCATCATTCCGACATTGAATCCTTGGATGTCGGCGGGAATGCTGCCATTGAGTATCCCGTCGCGACGTTCCATTCCGCGGGGGAGATGAAACCAGCCTGATGCAACGTCACGCGGGACAGTCGGACCATAACGTCAATCTATACGTGCAGGGCGCGCGTGGGCTGCTCTCGATGTTTGTGTTCGTCTACCATGTGATCCGGTCAGAGGTTCCGACCTTTGACTTCGTCCATTCGGGTCCCTTCGCCGCGGGGCTGCATACGCTCGAATATGGCGTCGATCTGTTCTTCTGCATCAGCGGCTTCGTCATCATGGGTTCGTTACATCGCGCGCCCAACGCCGGCGTGTTCCTGATCGACCGGGCGGTGCGGATCTATCCCGTGCTGTGGCCGGCGATCGCGGTCAGCCTGACCTGGGGACTTCTGTTCCGCCATCGTGACTTCGCGTTGCATTCGGTTGAAACTGTCCTGTGGTCGATCCCGGCGAATCTGCTGGCCCTGCCTGGTTTCATCAACATGTTCCTGATCCACCCGGTGGCCTGGTCGCTCAGCTACGAGGTGGTGTTCTACACATTCTGCGGCATCGCCTGGTACCTGATCGGCCGGATGGGCTGGCGGCGGGCGGCGGTGCTGTGGGTACCGGTCGCGGTGGTTCTGCTGGTGCATTATCCGCGCGGCCTGTTCTTCGTCTCGGGCGTCCTGGTGGCGAGCGGACTGGTGCGGAGGTTCGCCCTGACCCGGTTTCTCGCCGGCTATCCGATCATCATGCTGGTGACCATGCTGGCCACCTGGGGCGGCATCCAGGCGGTGACGGGGTCGACTCACATGGTGTGGACAACGATGATCGACTGGGCCGGCGACGGGCGTCTGCCGCTGGCCGGCGTGGCCGTCGTCGCGGCGACCCTGTTCATGCAGGGAGTGGTGAACGGAACCGGGCCCTTGGGCTGGCTGTTGCGGCGTTGGCCGCTCGTGGCGCTGGGGACGATCAGCTACAGCTTCTACCTGTGGCATGTGCCGGGCATCGCGCTGTCCCGCCGCTTGGTGGTCGCGCTGGGGCTGGACCAGATGGCCGGGCAGGGCTCGCAGGTCGTGCTGGCCGCGATCGCCCTGCCGGTGTCCCTGGCCCTCGCCTATGGCAGTTGGCTTGTGCTGGAGACCGGCTTCTGCCCCTGGCTTCGCCGCCGGGTGATCGGTGCGAGGCCCAGGGCCGAAGCGGTGGCGCCGGCTATCTGATCACGGTCACGGCCGGCACATGCGCCAGGCCGAAGGCGTCGGCAACGGCGGCATGGGTGACCTGGCCGCCCTGGATGTTCAGCCCTGCCAGCAGATGGGCGTCATCCGCCATCGCCCGCCGCCAGCCTTTGTCCGCCAGCGCCAGCACGAAGGGCAGGGTTGCGTTGGTCAGGGCGAAGGTCGATGTCCTGGCCACCGCCCCCGGCATGTTGGTCACGCAGTAATGCACGACGCCGTCCTCGACATAGGTCGGGGCGGAGTGCGTCGTCGGCCGGCTGGTTTCGAAGCAGCCGCCCTGGTCGATGGCGATGTCCACCAGAACCGAGCCGTTCCGCATCCGCCGCACCATGTCCCGTGTCACCAGCTTCGGCGCGGCCGCGCCCGGCACCAACACGGCCCCGATCACCAGGTCGGCGGCGAGGACGGCCTGCTCGATCGCTTCCGTTGTGGCGAACAGCGTGGTGGCGCGGGGGCCGAATTGCAGATCGAGTTCCTTCAGGCGGGGCAGGGATTTGTCGATGATGGTGACCGAAGCCTCCAGCCCCACGGCCATGCGCGCGGCATTGGTGCCGGACACGCCGCCGCCGAGGACGACCACCTTGGCGGGAGGAACGCCCGGAACGCCGCCGAGAAGGATGCCGGCCCCGCCCTGTTCGCGTTCGAGGCAGTGGGCGCCGACCTGCACGGCCATGCGGCCGGCCACCTCGCTCATGGGCGAGAGCAAGGGCAGGGTGCCGGCGCGGTCGGTGACCGTTTCATAGGCGATACAGGTCGCGCCCGAGGCCAGCAGAGCGTCCGTCTGGGCGCGGTCGGCGGCGAGGTGGAGGTAGGTAAACAGGATCTGGTCGGAGCGCAGGCGGGCGATTTCCCGCGGCTGCGGCTCCTTGACCTTGATGATGAGGTCGGAGGCGGCAAAGACCGCTTCGGCGGTCTCAAGGACGGTGGCGCCAGCGGCCCCGTAGGTGTCGTCGCCACAGCCGATGCCGTTGCCGGCGTTCTGCTCGACGAACACGGCATGGCCGTGATGGATGGCTTCCCGAACCCCCGCAGGGGTCATGCCCACGCGGTATTCGTGGGTCTTGATTTCGCGCGGCACACCGATCTTCACGGGCGGTCTCCTGGAATGGCGACCGGGATATGGGGATGCGGCGGCGCGGGTTGCAGCCCCGCCGGTCAGTTCGGTGTCAGGTCTTGGTCCTGGAGCCAGGTGCCGGCGTAGAGCGAGGCGACCGGCGCACGGAAGTCGATGCTGTCCAGCGTCAGGTCCCCATCCTCGATGCCGAGGGGCACCTCCGGCCACGTGTTGTCCGCGCCCCGGCGCAGGACCTGCGCGCCGATCGTTGCGGTGCGGATCACCACGATCTCCCGCACGCTCGGGATTGTCGTATAGGCCCAGACATTGGCCCAGGTTTCCGCCTGGTTGCTGGGGGAGAGGATTTCGATCAGCAGGATCGGATCACTGATCGTGCTTTCCCCCCGCGCCAGGGGTGAACAGGTCACGGCGAGGTCCGGGATCCGGAAATTGCTGTCCGAGCGGACGCGCGGCAAAACCCCCGGATTGGCCAGAGCTCGGCATTTGCCGCCGGTGGCCAGCAGGTGGTTGCGCAGCAGACTGCCCAGCTCGTTCTGGATGGCGGCATGAACCGGGCTGGCCGGCGCCATCGCCCGCGGCTCTCCGTCCACAAGCTGCCAATGCCCATCATCCGGGGCATCCCAGGCCAGGAACTCGGCGAGCGACATCGGATCGGGAATTTTCAGCGCGGCGACCATGGCCGGAACGCTACCATGGTCGCGCGCCGCAGGCGAGATTTATGCCGGCAGGGGGAACCGATCGAGGTAGGGCTGGTATTCCGGCTCCACGTCGACCTTCAGCGTGCCCAGGACCCGGACGACGGCGTTGTAGAAGGCGATCGTGATGGTCAGGTCCACCGCCTGCTCATTCCCGAAGGCGGCCTGGCAGGCGGCGAAGGTCTCGGCGGTCATTTCACCGTCGGTCGTCATCTCGCGGGCGCCCTTCAGCACCAGCTTGGACACCTCATCCAGGTTGGTGGGCTTGCCCGCGGTGTCGTCGATCAGCGCGTGGACGTCGGCCTCGGAAACCCCGAAATCCAGCCCCAGCTTCACATGGTGGGACCATTCGTAGGGGGATTTGGCGAGCCAGCCGACCTGCAGGATGGCCAGTTCGCGCAGCCGCATGTCCAGCTTGCTGCCATAGCGGATGTAGTTCCCCAGCCCATGGAACGCCCGGGCGGCGTTGGGGGAGTTGACCAGCGCCTTGAACAGCCAGATCGGCCGCTTCAGCAGGTCGCGGTCGGCTTCCGCGAGGTCGGAGGGTTCCAGATAGGGCACGCGCGCCATGAGACTATTTCCTTCCCGAATCAGGCACGCATCCTGCCGGGGATGGGCCGGCCGGTCCAGCCGGTCGCGCCCGATGCTTCGGGGCGGTAGAACAGGCGGGACCAACACGGACCTTGCGCCATGACCCTTGATCCTTTCGCCCCCTTCCGCCTGACCGGGCGCACCGCCCTGGTGACCGGCGCCCGCCGGGAAATCGGCCGTTCCATCGCTCTGGCCCTCGCCGGTGCGGGCGCTCGGCTTGCCATCCACCATGCGGGGACGGACCAGGAAGCCGCTGATGCCGCCGCCGTGGTGGCCGAGATCACCGCCGCCGGCGGCCAGGCCCGCGCCTTCGGGCAGGATTTTACCCTCGACGACGCTGGCGTGACCCTTGCCGCGGCGGTCACCGCCTGGGCGCCGGTGGATATCCTGGTGCTGAATGCCTCCATCGAACTGCCCGAGACGCTGGTAGAGATCACGCGGGAGCATTTCGACCGCCAGATCGCGGTGAACCTCCGCACGACGCTGGAGCTGTTCCAGGGCCTGCTGCCGCCGATGGCCGAACGCGGCTGGGGCAGGGTGCTGACGATCGGCAGCGTGCAGCAGGTCCGCCCGCATCCGCGGATGCTGGTCTATGCCGGCACCAAGGCGGCACAGCTCAACTGGGCCTGGAACCTCGCGCGCCAGTTCGGCGGGCAGGGGATCACGGTGAACAACCTGGCTCCCGGCGCCATCCGCACCGCCCGCAACCGCGACCAGATGGTGACCGAGGAAGCGATGCTGGTGGAGCGCATTCCGGTCGGGCGCCTGGGCCGTCCCGACGACCTGGCCGGGGCGGCGCTGCTGCTGTGCTCGGACGCCGGGTCCTACATCAACGGGGTCAATCTGTATGTCGATGGCGGCCGATCGGTTGGTTGAAGCGATGTTCGGTTTTTCTTGACACCGGCGCTCGGGCGGGTGCAGGCTCCAACTTGCCATAATGGCAAGCCAGGAGGGTGACTAGACATCATGACTCCACCGGGTATTTGCTAAGTTGCCGATCGGCGTGGCGCCGGCAACGTATTGAAAGACCACGCATTCTCCACATGATCACGCAGTTCGGGCGTCGATGCGGCCGCATCCGTCCGAGCTGAAAAGGGGGGCGCCATCCACGATGGTATGCCCCCTTTTGTTTGCCTGAAGCAACAATGAACATACCTCCATGATTGACAACCGGGCCGGCCCGCCGTGAACCTGCGGGCAATCGAACAATGCACGGGGATCCATCCATGAAGGCGCTCACGGCGGAACAGCTCGCCAGTTACCGGCACAATGGCTTCGTCTCCCCCTTTCCCGGCCTGACCCCGGCCGAGGTCGAGGCCTGCCTCGCCGGCGTCAACCGGCTGGAGGCGGAGATCGGCGGCCCCATCGCCGAGGGCGACCCGAAATGGCGCTCCCACGGGCATGCCCATTCGCCCTGGTTCGCCGACCTGATCCGCCATCCCCGCATCCTGGACGCGGTGGAGGACGTGATCGGACCCAATATCCTGGTCTGGACCAGCACCTTCTTCATCAAGGAACCAGATTCCAAGACCTTCGCCGCCTGGCACCAGGACGGCACCTATTTCGGCCTGACCCCGAATGAGCAGGTCTGCGCCTGGGTCGCCATCACCGACGCGAGCCGGGAGGCCGGCTGCATGGAGCACGTCTCCTTCAAAGGCGCCCCCCGCCAGCTCAGCCACGCCGCGCTCGGCCTCAAGCACAGCATCAACCGCGCCGGCCAGACGATCACCGAGGATTTCGACAAGTCGGAGCCCATCGCCATGGCGCTGCGGGCGGGCGAGTTTTCCCTGCACCACGAATTCGCGATCCATCGTTCCGCCCGCAACCACGCCGCCCACCGGCGGATCGGCATCGGGCTGAACTATATCCCGACGCATGTGCGCGTGGACGGGCCCGTCCGCTGCAAGGCGATGCTGGTCCGCGGAGAGGACACCTACGGTCATTTCGACCTGATCGAGCCGCCCAAGGCCGAACGCGACGCCGCCGCACTCGCGGTGCACCAGTCGATCAGCGACCAGTACCGGGCGAACTACAACCATCAGGTCAAGCGGCACGAGGCGCGCTTCGCCACGGCCTGAACGGCGCCCTCCCAAGGGGGGCTGTCCAGGGATTGCCCTAAGCCGCCGTTTTCCCGACAATCCCCCCAGACGAATGCAAGGGAGCCCAGTGTGGCCGGATTCAAGAGTACGGAACGTTATATCGCCTCACGCGATCTCGAGGTCGCGGTCAACGCCTCGGTCACGTTGCAGCGGCCCTTACTGGTCAAGGGCGAACCCGGCACCGGCAAGACCGTCCTCGCCCACGAAATCGCCGAGGCGCTTGGCTATCCGCTGATCGAGTGGCACGTGAAGTCCACCACCAAGGCGCAGCAGGGCCTGTACGAATACGACGCCGTGTCCCGCCTGCGCGACGGGCAGTTGGGCGACGAACGCGTCCACGACATTTCCAACTACATCATCAAGGGTAAGTTGTGGGAGGCCTTCGCCGCCGACCATCCCGTGGTGGTGCTGATCGATGAGGTCGACAAGGCCGATATCGAGTTCCCGAACGACCTG
>CANJSR010000265.1 GCA_947476855.1 Acetobacteraceae bacterium | reverse complement strand
TTGCGGGTGGCGAAGCTGTGCAGGCGCACGCTGTCGGCGGTGCGCGCGGCGGTCTTCAGCATCAGCGGCCCCACCGCCGCCATCGCGATCGGCGGCATCGGCAGGTTGTTCGGGCCGGGCGAGAACTCGGGGGTCATCAGGGAAAAATTATAGTGCTTGCCCTGGTAGCTGAGCTTTTCGCCGGTTTCCCAGCAGCGGAAGATCGCGCGCAGCGATTCGGCGTATTCGCCCATCCGCGCGGCCGGCGCGATCCAGGGCGTGGAGAACCGACGCTCGTTATGCGCCTTCACCTGGCTGCCCAGCCCGACGACGAAGCGGCCCTTGGAATGGCGCTGGAGGTCCCAGGCTAGGTTGGCCACGACCATCGGGCTGCGCGGAAAGGCGATCGCCACGGAGGGGACAAGCTGCACCCGCTCGGTCGCCATCGCGGCGAAGGCGAGCGGGGTGAACGGGTCGTGGCGCAGTTCGTTGCTGGTGACGATGTCGAAGCCATCTTCTTCGGCCTGGCGGGCCGCGGGGCCGCAGGCCGCCCAATCCTGCACCGGCAGGCTCATGGATACGCGCATTGTTTCCTCCCTCGATCAGGCGACAATTTGCCGTGGGCGCGAGGGTCTCGTAAAGCGGCGGAAGCGGGAAGGAGGACATCCATGGGTGATCTGGCGGGAAAAGTGATTATCGTCACGGGGGCGAGCCGAGGCATCGGCGAGGCCGCCGCCCTGGCGTTGGGGAAGGCAGGCGCGACACTGATGCTGACGGCGCGTGACGGAAAGCTGGCGGGCGATGTCGCCCAGGCCGTCGTCGCGGCCGGCGGACGGGCCACGGCACGGTCATGCGACGTGTCCGACTATGCGGCGACCGCGGCCTTGGTTGCGGAAACCATCAGCCAGTTCGGCCGGGTGGACGCCCTGGTCAACAATGCCGGCGTGATCGAACCGATCGCCCGCATCGAGGACAGCGATCCCGCGGCCTGGGCGCGCAACATCGAAATCAACCTGATCGGCGCCTACAACGCCGTTCGCGCCGTCCTGCCCGGCATGATCGGCCAGGGCGGGGGCACGATCGTCAATGTGTCCTCGGGCGCCGCGATCCGGCCACTGGAAGGCTGGAGCGCCTACTGCACCGGCAAGGCCGGCATGCACATGATGACCCGCGCCATCCATCTGGAACTGGCCGAGAAAGGCATCCGCGTCTTCGGCTTCCAGCCAGGCACGACGGACACCGACATGCAGGTGCTGATCCGCGCCTCCGGCATCAACCAGATCAGCCAGATCCCGCGCGGCAACCTCACCCCGGTGGCGCATCCCGCCGCCGCGATCGTCTATCTGTGCACCCCGGCGGCCGATGACCTCAACGGGCAGGAATTCAGCCTGCGCGATGATGCGTTCCGCGCCCGCCTCAACCTGGAGACCGTGTGATGTCGGGACCACTCGCTGGCGTGAAGGTGATCGAGGTCGGGCAGGCCCTGGCCGGCCCCCTGGCCGGGGTCATCATGGCCGATATGGGCGCCGAGGTGATCAAGGTCGAGAAACCCGATGGCGGCGATGATGCCCGCCTGTGGGGGCCTCCGTTCGTCGGGCCGGATTCGGTCAGCTTCCATACCAACAACCGCGGCAAGAAGTCGATCACGCTCGATATCAAAAGCGCGGCCGACGTCGCGGCGTTGAAGGAACTGGTGAAGGACGCCGATATCCTGATCCAGAACCTGCGGCCGGGCATCGTCGATGATTTCGGCATCGGGCCGGACGCGCTGATGGCTGTGAACCCGCGGCTGATCTACTGCTCGATCTGGGCGTTCGGCTATACGGGGCCGCTGAAACTGGCGCCGGGGTTCGATCCGCTGCTGCAATGCTATGGCGCGGTGGTGACCCTGACCGGCCGCCCCGATGATCCGCCGACCTTCTGCGCCCCTGCGATCAACGACACCGCGACAGGCATGTGGTGCGTGATCGGTGCCCTGGCGGCGCTGAAGCAGCGAGACACCACGGGCAAGGGCTGCGTCGTCGATGCGTCCCTGTTCGAGAGCGCGGTCGCCTGGGTGCAAGGCCCGCTGAACAACTACCACGTCACCGGCAAGATGCAGCAGCGCCACGGCGCGGCGAGCGCCACGCTGTCGCCGTATCAGATCTTCGAGACCGCCGACCGCCCGATCTGCATCGCGGCCGGCAATGACCGGCTGTTCGTGAAGCTCGCCCGCGCCATGGGCCACCCGGAGTGGTGCGACGATCCGCGCCTGTCGGACGGCCGCAAGCGCGCCGCCAACCGCGATCACGTCGTGGCCTCCATGCAGCCTGTCCTGTCCACGAAGACGCGGCAGGAATGGATGGGGATCATCGGAGAGGCAGGCGTGCCCTGCGCCCCGGTCAACAACCTGGCCGAACTGTCGGAAACCGAGCAGTTGCAGTCGATGGACATGCTGCGGACCCTGCCCGGCAGCGACCTCAAGATCGTCGGGCTGCCGATCAGCTTCGACCGCCAGCGGCCGCATCCGCGGTCGGACTCGCCCAAGCTGGGCGAGCACAACCGGGAGCTTCTGGGGCGGGATTGAAGGAAGGCCGGCGGCGTCAGTACGCCGCCGCCGGCTTGACCTCAGTGATCGTCACAGTGGCTGTTCCCTTCTTGTTGTTGTCATAGAAGTAGGCGGTCAGGCCCGGGGAGCCGGAAATCCCCCACAGGTCGATAACCCCATCATTGACCCACAGGAGGACCGCCCCGTCGATCGGTGCCTTGAACCGGGCGACGAAGGTCTTGCCGTCCGACAAAGGCGCCATCTCCAGCGGCATCGACAGGCGCGCCTTCTTGTCCGTGACGATGGTGATGAAGGGCTGGAACCATTTTCCGTCATGGGACCGTTTGGTGAAGGGAACGAAGGCGCGCAGCTTCCAGTCGTGCTCGCTGGTCCAGAACCCTGTTGGGTATGCTGGCCATTCATAGTTACCATCATACCAGTCTTTCCCAATGACCATCGTGAGTTCATAGGTGACTCCACGATCAACCCAGGTCTCCATGTCCCAGCAAAGCGCGCGGGGCGAGAACCCGCCCTCGCTGCGGCGCATCGGTGGTTTGGCGCCGGTATACCCCGCCTCGATCTTGCAGATATCGCCGCTCTTTTCGGCCGAGGACAGCACGATCCGGGAAACGACCGCCCAGGCTAAAAAGACCGCCGCGACCAGCACACCGTAGCCAAACACCCGTGGCAGAATGCGCCATTTCAGCTTTCGCATGGCCGCCTGATAGCCCGGCGCGGTGCGGGCGTTTTTGATCCACCCCTCGGTCATCCGCGCCAGGCACCCGAGACTCGGGGGTTCGCCGGGCGTGTGTTTCCAGCGCCAGGCCATCCGGTCCCTGATTCTTGCCTGAAGCTTCGCACTGCGGCCGAGCAGGAGGAACAGGACGAAGATGCCACCGAGAAAGCAGACGGGATTAAGCGCGAAGGCGTTGATCCAGGTTTCCAGGAATGCCGGCAGCAGCGCGCCGACGCCCCGGATGAAGGGTTCGGCGCCACAGAACGTGCCCAGGCACGGATCGCCGGAATAGGACGACTTCCGAAGCGGCAGGAACAGCAGGGCCAGGGCCACGACCAGCATCAGGTAGTAGCAAAGGCGCCGGCGCCAGACGTCGTTCCAGACAGCCTCCTGCGCCTTGGCGCGGGCGGCGCCCTGTTCCTCTGTCTCCAGCGGCTTTCCGCCTTCCACGGAATAGGCGCCGGGCAGGACGATAGGCGCATGGCCGTCGCTGATGCGCTGGATCGCGCTGTGGTGGATGGTGACCGAGGTGAGGACCGCGCTGGTCAACGGCAGCATCGGCTCCGGGTCACCCCGGAACAGCCACACCAGACCGGCGATCAGAGCGCCGTGGGACTCCCGCGTGACCCGCCATGGCTTCGGGTCCAGCCGAGATCCCTCCGCGTCCGCATAGGGGTCCCGCATGATCAGGTTGCCCGGATGCGGGTCCTTCATCCACGCATCGATCCGGTGCGGCTGGTAGCGATAGGCGCCGCCGACACCCCGGCGCGAGTCGTGCATCGGCGCCGACCGGCTGCCCTGCTCCTCGAACCGGTCAACCTCCGAATCGAGAAACCGCAGCCCGGTGCCGCGCGTTTCACCGATCATCCACAGCAGCGGCGCCATGGAGATCCCGTCATCGGGGTAGCCGCCGCCGACATCGGCGTGCATGCCGCTGAACCAGATCTGGCGCAGCCGGCCGGGCTCGACCAGGCCGCGCTCGATCTGCTGCTGCTCCCCCAGTTCGTCCCACAGGACCGGGTGGAACGTGTCCCGCTCATCGTCCAGGGACAGCGCATGGCGGGCGATGCCGACGTCGGGGGAGAGGATGTTTTCCGACATCGACAGCGGCCAGACCACCTGGTCCCAGCCGCGGGTCAGTTCGGAGAACGGCAGGCCATAGGCCGCCACCGTGTCCCAGACGCCGACAAAGGTGACCATCTTGTTATCGAGCGGATCAGCGTGGTCCCGCTTCGGAGGGGGAAAGGTGTCATGGTTCTGGTAGCGCTGGTCGCAGGCCCATCGCTTGATCCGCACCAGTCCGTTGCGGATGCCCCTGCCCCATCGAATCAGGAACGACCGTGTCGTGTTCCTCTGGCTGGCGCGGAAGGCGCGGTAGGCGTCGGTCGTGGCGCGGACCAGTTCGCTGTCCGTGCGGCACCGGGCGATCCCCCGGGACACGATCAGCGCCACCAGGATGCGGATGGTGAAGGCACCCCGGCTGAAGCCGAAGGCGAAGATCCTGTCGCCAGGCTCATAATTCCGGCAGAGGAACTGATACAGGTCAAAGACGTTTCGTTTCAGCCCCCAACCGAAGACGCTGCCCAGGATCATCAGCGGCCGGAAGCCGGACGTCCCGACCCCGTCATCGTAGAAGGCAACCTGCCGCACCGCGCCGTTGGCGGAGTCGCGGAGGTCAAGGGCCTGATACAATCTCCAGACATTCGTCTTGGCGTTGGAGGAGGAACTGTTGCCCGTGCCATCGGACAAAAGAATGATGTTCTTCATGTGTAACCCCCGCCGGCCTGAATGGCTTGACGCCTGAGTCCTGGGCCGGCACCGGCGATCACATCACGCTCCCCCGCCCGCCGCAAGCAACCCTCTGGGTGACGTTTGCGGTGCCGTGACAACCAGGCCGATGACCGCACTGGACGGGGGATGGCGGGATCGATAGTGGTGGGAGAGATGCTGAAATCCGCTCTCCTCCTGATCCTGATGCCACCGGTCAACCTGGTGCTGCTTGGGCTGGCGGGGGTGGTCCTGGCACGCTTTCGCCCGCGGATCGGATGGGGAATCACCCTGGCGTCGCTGCTGGGCCTGCTGGTGTTGTCGATGCATGGCGTGACCTCCCCGATGCTGTCGGCGCTGGAGCGTGACCTGCCGACCGTGCCGGCGCCGGACGCACCGCCTGGCGCGATCATCATCCTGGCGGGCGACTCCATGGCCAGCCTCAGCGTGCCGAACGGTCACACGGTTGGCGCGCTGACGCTGCAGCGCCTGCGGACCGGGGCCGAGTTGCACCGGCGGTCCGGATTGCCGCTGCTGGTCTCGGGCGGGTCGGTGCCCGCCCAGTCGCCGACGCTGGCCGATCTCATGACGGTCAGCCTGCGGCAGGACTTCCGGGTCGATGTCCGCTGGCAGGAACGCAGGTCGCGCGACACGTGGGAGAACGCCCGCTTCAGCGCCGAGATCCTGCTGCCGGCGGGCATCACCTCGGTCTATGTCGTCACCCATGCCTGGCACATGCGGCGCGCGCTGCTGGCGTTCGAGGGAACCGGCCTGCGGGTCACCGCCGCGCCCACCCCGTTGCTGCGCCCGATCCACCCGTCGATCACGGATTTCATCCCGAGCGTCGGCAGCCTGGCCACTGCCTATTTCGCGGTGCATGAATGGGTCGGGCTGCTCTGGTATTCCTGGCGCCACTGATCCGCCGGCGGCGGTCTACGCAAGGCCGGCCGAGCGTGCCAGACTGATCCCCTGTCTGTTTTCCTGTCTGTATTCCCCTGGCCAAGGACCCCGCCATGCCTGACTCCGCGCTCGATCGTGCCCGCCGCTATCAGGACGAACTGACCGCCATCCGCCGCGACATCCATGCCCATCCGGAACTGGGGCTGGAGGAGTATCGGACCGCGGAAATCGTCGCCCGGAAGCTGGAGGAATGGGGGATCGAGGTACATCGCGGCGTCGGTAAGACCGGGGTCGTGGGCGTGTTGCGCTCCGGCAACGGCCAGGGCGCGGTGGGGCTGCGGGCGGACATGGACGCGCTGCCGATCCTGGAGGCCACCAACCTGCCGCATGCCAGCCAGAACCCCGGCCGCATGCATGCCTGCGGCCATGACGGGCACACGACGATGCTGCTGGGCGCGGCGAAGTATCTTTCCGAGAACCGGGAGTTCAACGGCACCGTCAACTTCATCTTCCAGCCGGCCGAGGAAGGCGTCGGCGGCGCCCTGGCCATGCTGGAAGACAAGTTGTTCGAACGCTTCCCCTGCGACTTCGTCTACGGCATGCACAACCGCCCCGGCCTGCCGCTTGGCAAGTTCATCACCGGCTTCGGCGCGCGGGCGGCCGGCGGCGCGTTCTTCGATATCCGCATCACCGGCAAGGGCGCGCACGGCGCCCATCCGCAACAGAGCATCGATCCCGTTGTCGTCGCCTGCCACCTAGGCACGGCGCTGCAATCAATCGTCTCCCGCAACATCGCCGCGCAGGACACCGCGGTCCTGTCGATCACCCGCATCCAGGCCGGCGATGCCTACAACGTCATCCCGCAGCACGCCGTCCTGGCCGGCACCGTGCGCACCATGAAGCGGGAGGTGATGGAGAAGATCGAACAGAACATGCGCCGCCTCGCGACATCGCTCGCCGAGGGGTTCGGCGCCGAGGCCGAGGTCGATTTCCGCATCATCTTCGCGCCCATGGTGAACAACAACGACGAAGCCCAGGCCTATGGCGACGCCGCCGCCGAACTGGTGGGGGAGGAAAACGTCAACCGC
>CANJSR010000264.1 GCA_947476855.1 Acetobacteraceae bacterium | reverse complement strand
GGCCGGTGGCTCGACGTCGTCTACATGCAGCGCGCCCTTGGCCGGGGCGACGCCAACATGCCAGGGTAAGCCTCCCTTAACCCTGGATTCCCATCGGCATGCTCGCGGATCGACGGATTTGGATCATGGCGGCCTTTGGCGTGGTCGCCGGGCTGCCGCTGCCCCTTTCGGGCTTCAGCTTCCGGCTCTGGCTGTCCGAGGGCGGGGTCTCGCTGGCCATGATCGGGCTGACGGCGAATATCGGGCTGTCCTACACCCTCAAGTTCCTCTGGGCCCCCGTCCTCGACCAAGCCGCCCCGCCTGGCCTGCTGCGCCGGTTCGGGCAGAGGCGTGGTTGGCTGCTGGCGATCCAGCCCTTGCTGGTGATATCGGCCGCGCTGCTGGCGCTCTCCAATCCCGCCGCCGCGCCGGTAGCAGCGATTGCCGCCGCGGCGCTGGTGGCATTCCTGTCCGCCAGCCAGGATGTCGCGATCGACGCCTGGCGCATCGAGGTGTTCGAGGATCGGATGCAGGGCGCGGCCCTCGCGGCCTATGTCTGGGGGTATCGCGGCGCGCTGCTGGTCTCCGGCTCGGGCGTCATCGCCTCCGCCGGAATCATCGGCTGGAACACGGCCCTGCTGGGCGTGGCGGGGCTGCTCGCGCTGGGGATCGTGGTGACGCTGCTGGCGCCGGAACCCGCGGTGACGCGGGAGGCGCCAGAGACGGTCGTGACCGGCGGCCCGATCGCTCGAGTGCGGCATGCGATCGTCGACCCGCTGCGGGAGTTCCTGGGCCGGCCCGGGGCCTTCGTCATCCTGGCCTTCGTGGCGTTGTTCAAACTGGATGAGGCGATGGCCGGCGTGATGGCCGCGCCATTCTACCGGTCATTGGGCTTCGATCGGGCGGCGATCGCGGTTGCAAACTTCCTACCGTCCTTGGCCGCCGTGCTGGCCGGCACCGCGATCGGCGGGTTCCTGGTGGCGCGCCTCGGCGTCGGGCGGGCGCTGCTGATCACCGGCTGCGTGCAGAGCACGGTGATGGGGTTCTATGTCGTGCTGGCCTACTCCCCGGGGCAGGTCCATGTGCTGTACGCGACGGTGTTCATTGAATCCTTCGCCGGCGGGTTGGCCGACGCGGCGTTCATTGCCTACCTGTCGGGGCTGTGCTCGGTCGCGTTCACGGCGACGCAGTATGCGCTGCTGTCCTCGGTCGCGGCGATCGGGCTGCGGACGATCGGGGGAATGACCGGGTTCCTGGCCGAGGCGGTCGGGTTCCCGGTTTTCTACATGATCTGCACGTTCGCCGCCTGGCCCTCGATGGGGCTGATGATCTGGCTGTTGCGGCGGTATCCGCCCGTGGAGAAGGGGGTGGAGAAGAAGGTTGTGGACGGGTAGCGCGCGCACTCCGTGGCATGGCCGGGCTTGGTGCAGGCAGCGGGCGTCCGCTCTCTCCGCCGGGGCGGATTTTGGTAAGGGCCGCCTGCGACTCCCACCTCTCCGTCATGGCCGGGCTTGACCCGGCCACCCGCCCGATGGCCTGTCCACCACACGTGTCTCGGTAGTACGACGGACGGTGCGTGGGTGGCCGGGACAAGCCCGGCCATGACGGAATGGGAGCCTTGCAAACCCATCACACCGCTAGGTGCACGATCCCCTGGGCGGTTTCATCGGTGATCATCTCGGCCACGAACTGGCGGTGGCAGGTCGTATGGTCGCGCTCGAAGCACAGCAGGCAGCAACGTTGCTCGCGCGCCAGGACGCGGGCCTGGGCGAGTTCCGCCTGCGCCCTGTCGGAGGTCATGTGTTCGCGGAAGATCGGCTCCATCCGCTCCGGATGACCCGCCCGGACCGCGTCTCGGCCCGGTTTGGGCGTGCCCAGTCCTTGCAGATGCACATACTTGATACCCACCGCGTCCAGCCCCGCTGCGAGCTGGCGCTTGGAAAACCCCGGCTTGCGGGACGCCGCCACCGCGCGGACGTCGAGCAACAGCCCGACTCGCGCGGCGCGCAACGTTTCCAGCACGCCATCGATGGTGCAGCCTTCGTATCCGATCGTCAGGATCTCGGGCTGGTCGGTCATCAGCCGGCGACCAGCCAGTCCTCGATCAGCCGGCGGGCAATGCTGTCCACGCGCGGCAGCGCGAAACCCAGCTTGTCGCAGTTCCGCATATCATCGCGGGAGAACCAGCGGGCGTCCTTCAGTTCCTCGGGGTCGATCGTGATTTCCTCGCTCAGCGCCTCGGCATAGAAGCCGAGCATGATGTTGCCGGGGAAGGGCCAGGGCTGGCTGGAGTGGTAGTGGACGGTGCCGCAGGTGACGCCGACTTCTTCCAGCACTTCCCGCCGGACCGCTTCTTCCAGCGTCTCGCCAGGTTCGACGAAGCCGGCGAGCGTCGAATACATGGCCGCGCGGGGGAAGCGAGTGGAGTGGCCCAGGATCGCGCGGTCGCCCTGGTGCACCTGCATTATGACCGCGGGGTCGGTGCGGGGGAAATGCTGCGCCTCGCACGCCGTGCACTGCATCATGTGGCCGGACGACTTGATCTCGCACACGCCGCCGCAGACACCGCAGAACTTGTGACGCGCGCGCCAGTGCATCAGGCCGCGGGCATGGGCGAGGACCGAGGCCTCGGGCCGAGCGACGCCCCAGCCGACGGAGCGGAGGTCGACGAACTGACCGACGGATTCGGGCAGCAGCGGGATCGGGTCCTCGGCCACGCTGATGTCGATGGTGAAGACGGCCTTGCCATCCAGCAGGCCGAGGAAGGCCCAGGGGCCGCCCGCCATGTGCAGCGCCTGCGCGGTGGCGCCCGAGATGTAGACAGCCTCGGGGCTGTTCGCCTCCATCCCGGCGACGAGGTTGCGGTTGCGCCAGACCGGGACATAGAGGCTGTCGGGGTTGTGACGCTCCTGCTCGATCCAGGCATGGTCTTCGCGCCGCGTGGCGATGCGGTCGAGGGGGGAGCAGGAATAGACGTTGGGCCGGCTGGCCAGGATCAGGGTCACGAGACTGTCCGATAAGCTTGGGTTTCCGTTGCGGCGGACGGTGCCATGCGGCGGGGTTGGGGGCAACGGGGGTGTGGCTTAAGATATCCACCAGGGTAGGATACAAGTATTAGGTGACATTTTTACTTACTTGACACAAGAACGATCGGCGTTTCAACCTGCTTGGCAACAGGAGGACATTGCCGATGACCCCGCTTCCGATCGAACGGCTCCAGGCGCTTTTCCCGCTGGAACGCCCGGCACCGAAACCACAGACCTTTGAACTCGGTCTTGTCCTGGGCGGGACAGTGGGGGTCGGCAGCTACACGGCGGGCGCGCTCGATTTCCTGCTAGAGGCCCTGCACGCTTGGCACGCTCGCAATCCGCCGCATCGTGTCAGCATTCCGTTCGCGGCCGGCGCTTCGGGTGGCGCGGTTTGCTCGACGTTGCTGGCGCTGATCAGCAGCCGGCAAATCCAGCATATCCGTGAAACCTACGCCCAACTCACCAGCCACCAGCACGATCGCGGTAACATGCTGTTCGACATCTGGGTCAACCGCCTTGATGTCGGTACCATGCTAACGGAATACGACATTCAGGATGGCCCAGCGAAGTCGTTGCTCAATGCCACCGTGCTCGACCGGACGGTCTCGGCGCTTGCCGACTACGCCAACGATCCGAACGTGCGGAAACTCGACCGCCCCTACTTCACCAAGCCGTTTCGCTGGGCCGTGACCCTGGCGAACACGCGTGGCATCCCCTACCGCCTGGATGTCGCGGCGTTCGAGGGGTTCGAGGGCGCGATGTTCGAGCAGCATGACGATTTCGCCCGATTTGCCATGCCGAATGGGATCGACCTGCACGAGCAACCTGACCAAAAGCGGGAGGATGAGTTCTGGGTCGTTGCGGGACCGAGCGATGTCGAAAAAGGGTATGCATCCTATGAAATGATGGGGGAATACTCGCTTGGTTCAGCCGCCTTTCCGGCTGGATTCCCCGCCCGCGGCCTGGAGCGTCCGATCGATCACTACCGGCTGCGACCGTTGCTTTACGCGCAGCAGGACGCAATCAAATACTCGGACATCAAATGGCCCCAGCCCATGACCGACTACGTGGTGGAGGCAGGCGCTTCGACCTACGAATTTGTGAGCGTCGACGGCGGCATGTTCAACGTTGATCCGATCTCGATCGTTCACCGGGAACTCGCCGGGCTACTGGGCCGTAACCCGCGGGAGCCAGACAAGGCCACACGCGGCCTGTTCATGATCGACCCGCTGGCCAGCATGCCGCGCAGGCTGGAGCCGACCAAGACAGACTTCCTCGACGTGCTGAAATCTCTGGTCGGCAGTGCCATCGGCGGAGCGCGCTACTTGACCGCCGACATGCAGTTGCTGGGCGATCCCAACTGCTTCAGCCGCTTCCAGCTTGTGCCCCATCGCCATCGCGACGGCGACCGCCTGCTCGGGTCTGATGCCCTGGCCGGGTCTGCCCTGGGCGCCTTTGGCGGGTTCGTCGCACGCGACTACCGGGTCCACGATTTCATGCTGGGCCGCCATAACATGGAGAACTACCTGCGGCGGTTCCTGACACTACGTGGCGACAACGCACTGTTTGACAAATGGAACGACGACGACCGCCTCGACCATGCCTGCGACGCCAATGGTAAGCGCCTGGAGCAAAACCAGCTTGGTGGCCGCCACACCTACTACCTTCCGGTCATTCCGCTGGTGGACGGCGTCGGCGGGACTTCCCTACCTGATTGGCCCAGGGGGGCGTTCGATCCAGCGGATCTGGAAGACCCCGCCGACGACCGATTGGAGAGAGTGCTTCACTCATTGACGGGTGAGTTCAAGATATCGCCGTTGATTAAAACCTTGCTGAACCCCGCGATCACCTTCGGCGTTTCAAACATCGCGGCCAAGGCGATCATCGCTCGCCTGAAGACTGACCTGAAGTCAAAGAAGCTGATCTGACCGCCCCAGCGGGGCGGCCAGACCATCCGCCTCACCCCATCACAATCCGAGGCCCAGCCCCCCGGGCCACCCCCGTCCCGCTCACCTTCTCCCAAACCCGCCGAGCGAGCGCGTCATAAGCCTTCGCCCCCTCGCTCTCAGGGGCGGAAGCCGCGATCGGAGTTCCCCCATCCGCCGCCACGCGGATATCCAGCAACAACGGGATCTCCCCCAGGAACTCGGTGCCGAGCCGCTTCGCCTCCTCCCGCGCTCCACCATGGCCGAAGATGTCGGACCGGTGGCCGCAGTTCGGGCAGCAGAAGAAGCTCATGTTCTCCACCACGCCCAGCACCGGAACATTCGTCTTCTCGAACATCTTCACGCCACGGCGCGCATCGATCAGCGCGATGTCCTGCGGGGTGGACACGATCACCGCCCCGGTCAGAGCCACACGCTGCGCCATCGTCAACTGCGCATCCCCGGTGCCGGGGGGCATGTCCACGATCAGGATGTCCAGCGCGCCCCACTCCACCTGACCCATCATCTGCTCCAGCGCGCCCATCACCATCGGGCCGCGCCAGATCATCGGGGTTTCCTCATCCACCAGGAACCCGATCGACATGCAGGACAGCCCCCAGGCCTGAAGCGGAATCATCTTCTCATTCCGCACCTCCGGCTTCCGGCTCACCCCCACCATCCGCGGCAGGCTTGGCCCATAGATATCCGCGTCCAGAAGCCCGACCTTGTGGCCCTGCCGAGCGAGGGAGACAGCAAGGTTCACGGCGACCGTGGATTTGCCGACGCCGCCCTTGCCCGATGCGACGGCGACGATCGCCTTCACGTCCGGCAGCAGCAGCGGCGGCTTCGCGCCCCCGGGACCCGAACCCGGACCATGGGAATGCCCATGCCCGCCGGCCGGCGCCGGCCTAGGCGGGATCGGCGCGGGTCCCTTGTGCGCCGTCAGCACGACGGTTGCGTTCCGCACGCCGGGCTGGCGGGCCAGCACCTCCTGCACCTGCCGGCGCACCGGCTCCATCGCCGCGGCCTGCGCCCGGTCGGTCAGCAGGGATGCCTGGACCATCCCATCACGGACATGGATGCCTTCCAGCAGACCGGCCGCGACGATGTCCTGCCCGGATCGCGGGTCCTTGATCTCACGCAAAGCCGAACGGAGGGAGTCGGCGGAGGGGGTCGTCATTGGGTTGCAAACCTTTCATCGCCATCGGATAAACGCTGGCAGAATTGAACGCGCCCCCTATATGGCGTGAGCCGTGGTTCCGCCAACGGCCAACGCCAAACAGACGCGACAGGAGCTTCATAAGACCCATGCCTTGGAACAATGGCGGTCCCAGCCCTTGGGGAAATCCCGGTAGCTCGCAAGGCGGTTCACAGGGCGGAGGCTCATCTGGCGGCTCCGGCGGTGGTAACCGGCCTCCACCCGGCGGCCCATGGGGCGGCGGTGGTGGCGACAATGATCCCCCACGTCGGCCCGGCGGCCCCTTCGGCGGCGGCCAGGGCGGCGGTGGCGGCGGCGGTGGTCCGTTCCCCGACCTCGACAGCCTGATCGCGCAGCTTCAGTCGGCCGTCCGCCGGATCATGGGCGGCGGAGGCGGGCGCATGGCCGGCGGGCGCGGTATCGCGGCCCTCGGCCTTGGCGTGCTGGCGATCTGGGGCGGCAGCGCGTTCTACCGAGTCCAGCCCGATGAACAGGGCGTGGTGCTGCGCTTCGGCGAATACGTCTACTGGACCCCCCCAGGCCTGCACTGGCACCTGCCCTGGCCGATCGAGCGGGTGGAGAAACCCACCGTCACCCGCATCAACCGGACCGAGATCGGCTTCCGCTCCCAGGTCGCGCGCGATCAGTCCGTGCGCGACGTGCCCGGCGAAAGCCTGATGCTGACGGGGGATGAGAACATCATCGACATCGACGTCGCAGTGTTCTGGCGCGTCAACAACGCCGCGAACTTCCTGTTCAACGCCCGCAGTCCAGAACTCCTGGTGCGCGGCGTCGCCGAAAGCTCGATGCGAGAGGTGATCGGCCGCACGCCGATCCAGCCGGCGCTGACCCAGGCCCGCGCGCAGATCGAAACCGACGTGCTGCGCCAGACGCAGCAGATCC
>CANJSR010000263.1 GCA_947476855.1 Acetobacteraceae bacterium | reverse complement strand
TTCCGAGGCGAAGCGGCCGATGCCCTGCGCGCCCATCTGGCCGATACGCCGTCCGATCGCGTGACCGAGGTCGTCCTGGCCTTGGTGCGGGAGACCTTGCCCGACGTGCCGGCCGATCTGGTGGTCCCGGCGCGGAGCATGACCGAACTGGGCGCCACCTCGATCGACCGTGTCGACGTGGCCACGTTGGCGATGGAATCCCTCTGCATCCGCGTGCCCAACGAAGCGTTGGCCGGAGTCGCCTCGATTGGTGACCTGATCGACCTGCTGCGGCAGTACGCAGGGCATGGCTGACCGTCGTCCCGTCATGGTGACCGGGGCGGCGGTCCTCGTGGGGGGCGTCGATGACCTGTCCGGCTTCGACGCCATGCTCCGAGCCTCCCGTCCCTGCATGGAGGCGCCGACCTGGGATTGGGATGGCTGGCTGGGTGGCGTGGAACCGTCCGTCGCCGCCCGCGCCCGCCGCGTTGCCCGCACGGCCAGCCCAGCTTTGCGATCGTCCATCCGGGTCAGTGTGGACGCGGCGGGTTCGGCGGCGTTGCCGGACCTCGGCGTGGTCGTCGCCGGCAGCAACCTGGCGCTGGGCCGAGGCTACCAGGCCTTCGAGAAGTTCAAGGCGGAACCCGCGTTCTTGTCCCCGCGCCATGGGTATGAGTTCTACGACACCCACGTCATGGCCTCGATCGCCGAAATCCTGGGCGCGCGCGGGCCGGGGATGACGGTAGGCGGGGCCTCGGGCAGCGGCAATGTCGCGATCGGCGTCGCCCTGGACCTGGTCCGACACGGCCGGACGGATGCCTGCCTGGTCGTCGGACCGATGCCCGATCTGTCGCCTGTCGAACGGCATGCGCTGCGGACGATGGGGGCTTTGGCCGAACCGCACAGCCCCTGCCGCCCCTTCGACCGTGCCGCGCATGGCTTCGTCCCAGGGGATGCCTGTGCCGCCGTGCTGCTGGAAACCGAGGCCTCGGCCCGCCAGCGCGGCGCCCCGATCATGGCCGAGATCGCCGGCGCCTGCTGGGTCCAGGGCGCGAACCATCTGCCCTCCCCCGACCTGGACAGCGAAATCCGCGCCATGACTGGCGCGTTGGCGGACGCCGGGGTCGGCATCGACAGCCTGGACCTGATCAGCGCCCATGCCACCGGCACACCGGCCGGCGACGCCGTCGAATGCGAGGCCCTGCGCGCCGTGTTGGGTCCCCGGGCTGCCCAGGTGCTTGTGAACGCACCCAAGTCCCTGTTCGGGCATGCCCTGCACGCGGCGGGGGTGGTCGAACTGGTCGCTGCGATCCGCCAGATGCAGGGCGGTCTCATCCACGGAACCGCGGGCCTGACCGACCCGATCGCGGGCGACCTGCACCTGGTCGGCCCAGCGACGATCGACCGCCCGGTGCGCGTCGTCCTCAGTAATTCGTTCGGTTTCGGAAGTATCGCGGCCAGCATCCTGGTGCGCGATCCGGAGTGGGTACAATGACCGTCGGCATCGAGCGCATGGGCGTCTATTGCGGCGCCGCCTTCATCGACGTGGCGAAGCTCGCCGTCGAACGAGGGCTCGACCCGACCCGCTTCGCCAATCTGCTGATGCGCCGGAAAAGCCTGAGCTTCCCGTTCGAGGACCCCGTGTCCTTCGCCGTCAATGCCGCCGCCCCGCTGGTGCGGGCCTTGTCGGCGGCGGAGCGGGACTCGATCGAACTGGTCGTGGTGGCCACCGAGTCCGGCATCGACTGGGGCAAGTCGATCAGCAACTACGTTCACCGCTATCTCGAACTCGGCCGCCGCTGCCGGATGTTTGAGGTGAAGCAGGCCTGCTACGGCGGCACGGCGGCGTTGCAGACCGCGGCGGCGATGGTGGCCTCGGGCCAGGTGCGGCGCGCGCTGGTGATCTGCACCGACCTGGCCCGCTGTGTCCCGCATTCCTATGCCGAACCGGCCCAGGGCTGCGCCGCCGTCGCCATGCTGATCGGCCCCGATCCGGTGGTGCTGAGCCTGGAACAAGGCGCCTCCGGCCTGCATGCGTATGAGGTGATGGATTCCTGCCGCCCGACCGCGGACATGGAAACCGGCGATGTGGACCTGTCCCTGCTGTCCTACCTCGACTGCATCGAAAAGAGCTTTATCGCGTATCGGGAACGTGTGGGTCCGATCGATTTCCAGGATTATTTCACCTACCTCGCCTGCCACACCCCCTTCGGCGGCATGGTCAAGGGCGCCCATCGCAGCATGATGCGGAAATTCCGCCCCGGACCACCGGCCGTCGTGAACGAGGATTTCGAAAATCGCGTCCGCCCTGCCTTGGCCTTCTGTCAGGAGGTCGGGAACATCTATTCCGGCACCGTCTTCCTGGCCCTGGCGGGCGTGCTGGCGCGGGGCAGTTTCCCCGAGCCACGGCGGATCGGCCTGTTCTCCTACGGATCGGGATGCAGTTCCGAATTCTACAGCGGCATCGCCGATGAACGCGGCGCGCGCATGATCCGGGACCTCGACATCGACGGCGCCCTGGCCAGCCGCCGCGAACTATCGATCCCAGAATACGAAACCCTGCTGATTGCGGAGCGCCAATCCCTGTTCGGCCAGCGGGAGGCGCGGGTGGAAGCAGGCGCGTTCGAACCGATCCTCGCCAGCCACTTCACCGGAACCGGCCGCCTGATCCTGGACGGCATCGTCAACTACCAGCGCCGCTACCGGTGGGTCTGATGACCGGGTACGAGACCCTCCGCGTCAACCGCCGCGACCGCGCTTTGGACGTGGTTTTGAACCGCCCCGAACGGCAGAACGCCCTGACGCGGACGATGATCGGCGAGTTGCACCGCGCGCTCGATGCAGCCGAGGCCGATCCGGATGTCCGCCTGCTGGTGCTGGCCGGAGAGGGCGACTCCTTCTGCGCCGGCATGGATTTCGTCGAGGCCGGCGCGACGGAAGCCGCCGCCCAGGCCCTGCGCCCAACGGTCGAGGAATTCTATCGCCTGCTGGAACGCTTCACCCAAAGCCGCGTCGTGATCGCCGCCCAGGTCACCGGCCGCGTCACCGCCGGTGGCGTCGGGCTGGTCGCCGCGACCGACTATGCGATCGCCGGCCCCGGCGCGACCTTCCAGCTATCGGAGGTGATCTTCGGCCTGCTGCCGGCGACGATCGCGCCTTTCATCATCCGCCGCTGCGGCTGGCAGGCGGCCTTCCGGCTCAGCCTGACCGCGCAGCGGATCGATGCCCAGCGCGCTGCTGGCCTGGCCCTGGTCGATGACGCCGTCGACAATCCCGCCGACGCGATGCGCCAGTTCATGGTGCGCGCGGCCCGCGTGCCGCCCCATTGCGTGCGGGACCTGAAGGGATTGTTCCGGGAGATGTGGATCATCAACGACGAAACCCGCCGCCGAGCGGTCGATGTCAGCGTGGAACAGATCATGCGGCCGGAGACGCATGACTCGATCCGCCGCTTTGTCCATGGGACACGCCCGTCATGACCGAGGTCGTACATCTGCGGATGCGCGGTCCCTCGATCGCGGTGATCGAGATGGCGGACCGCGCCGGCCGCAACACCTTCACCCGCGCTTTGGTCGGCGGCCTGGGGGACGCGCTGGGCCAGGTCGCCCGCGACCGTGCCATCAAGGTGGTCGTGATCCATGGCTACGACACGATCTTCTGCGCGGGCGGCACGCTGGAGGAGTTGCTGACACTCGCCGAACACAAGGTTACGTTCGACGCGCATGACTTCTATCGCGCGCTGCTTGACTGCGAGGTCCCCGTCATCGCCGCGATGCAGGGCCACGCGCTGGGCGGCGGGCTGGTGTTTGGGCTCTACGCCGACCTGTTGGTGATGGCGCAGGAGTCGCTCTACAGCGCGAACTTCATGAAATACGGCATCACGCCGGGTATGGGTGCGACCCTTCTGCTGCCGCAGAAACTCGGCGTGCCTTTGGCGCATGAGATGCTGTTCTCGGCGCGCGGCTATCATGGCGGCGTGCTGCGGGACCGTGGCGTCGGTTTTCCGATCGTGCCGCGCGCGGATGTGATCACGACCGCGCTGAAGCTGGCCGAGGACCTGGCGGACAAGTCCGACGTCGCGCTGCGGATGCTGAAGCAGGCGCTCAATCACCGGCTGAGGCTGGACCTGCCGGACGCGATCGCGCGGGAAAAGGCGATGCATGAAACCAGTTTCGCCCAGCCCGACATCGCCTCCCGCATCGCGGACCGGTTCGGACGATAGCGGGATGCTACCGCCGCAATTCCTCCAACCGCAGGCGCACGCCGCTGCTCGGCGTCATCATTCCGCCCATGCGCTTCACCGTCATCGTGCCCTCATCCAGCAGGGTGTAGCGGGCGCGGGTCAGCAGGGTCGCCAGCGCGATCTTCAATTCGAAGACCGACAGATGCGACCCGGGGCACATCCGTTCCCCACCGCCGAAGGGCAGATACTCGTGCGGGCCGAAGCGGCGGTCGAGGAACCGTTCGGGCCGGAAGGCCTCGGCATCGGGGTACAAATCGGGGTCATAGTGCAGGATTGCGGAGGAAGCGGCGATGTTCGTTCCCGCCGGCAGTTCATACCGATCCAGTTGCATCGGTTGGGCGAGCACGCGGTTGATGTCGGTCACCACGGGCCACAGGCGCAACGTCTCCTTCACCACGGCATCCAAATAGGGCAAGCGGGCCCAGGCCATCGGATCGGCGTCAGGGCCCAAAGGCGTGAGTTCGTCCATCAGCAGGTCGAGGCAACGCTTTTCCCGATGCAGCCAGTAAAGGCCCCAGCACAGGGACACGACGGATGTCTCGTGTCCCGCGATCAGCGTCGTGATCATGTTGTCGCGGATGGCAACGTCGCTCATGGGTGTGCCGTCTTCATAGCGGGCGGCCACGACGCGGTTGAGGATGGCGGCCCCGGCCAGGCCTTCTTCCCGCGCGCGTTCGATCGCATCCTGCAACAAGGCCTCCAGCCGCTGGCGCGCGGTGGCGAAGCGGCGATACGGCGGCGGCCATTCCTTGTCGAAGCGCAATGCGGTCAGGATCAGGAAGGCGGGATTGCCGAATCCCTTGCTGAAGGCGCGGACCGCCACGCGGAACGTTTCCCGCCGTTCGGGCGTGTCGGCGCCGAACACGGTGCGCAGGATGACGTCCAGTGCGACATCGATTGCGGGATCACGCACGACGAAATTGTCACCGGGGCGGAACTTGTCGAAGGCGTCCAGCGTCGCTTCCCGGATCATCCCGCCCAGGGCGTTCAGCGTCTCCCCCTGGAAATGCGGCACGATCAGCCGCCGTTCCCGCCGCAGCGCCCGACCCGCCAGCCGCGTGGTCCCGTTCGTTCCCAGCACGCGCGCGGGGCCGGGTTCATAGTTCACGCCATACTGGTCGACGGGTGCGGAGATGATCTGCCGCACCAGATCCGGGCGGCCAGTCATGACGCAAAGCCTGGCGGTGCGGACCGTGAACAGGTTGCCGTAGTGTTCGGCGTAGCCACGCAGGGTCGCATAGGGATCGCGCAGATAGCGGAACATCTGCAACAGGCGCAGCGGCGGTCCCGGCGGCAGGCCGGCGATCAGGGCGGTCTCGGTCATCGCACGACACTCCGGTCGGTCGCGGTCCAGGCTTCACTTTTGCCGACGCGATTCAACGGATAGATTATCACTTCACGCCGACGAAGGTGCAGTCACCATGAACCAGACCGCCAGCACGACGTCCAGTCCCATCAGCGCGTTGGGATTGCTCGCGCGCCTGTTGTTCACACGCGGCCGGAACCGGGCCGATCTTTGTTACGAATTCATGGGCACGCGCAACTGTCCCTCGACGGACTGCACCTACCTCAACCTCGGCTACTGGCCTGGCACGACCGACTACCGCGTGGCGGCCGAGGCCATGGTCGACCTGATGGGCACCGCCGCGGGGATCGAGGAAGGGGATGTCGTCATCGATGCCGGCTGCGGCTTCGGCGACCAGGACCTGCGCCTGGCGCAGACGAAACGCCCCTCCCGCCTGTACGCGATCAACGTCACCGAGTCCCAGCTTGCCCACGCCCGCATCCACAACGCCCATCCCAGCATCGAATACGTGAACGGATCGGCCACCGACCTCCCGTTCGAGGCCGGGAGCGTCGATCGGGTTGTCTCCCTGGAAGCGGCGTTTCATTTCGACACGCGGGAGGATTTCCTGCGGGAGGCGTTCCGCGTGCTGCGGCCGGGCGGGCGGATTTCCATCATCGACCTGGTTCCGCTTGAAAAGAACGGCCGTGTCGTGACCGGTGGCCTGCGCGGCACGCTGGAACGGTGGGCGTCGCAAATCCCGACAGCCAATGTCTATGGCGTGACCCGGTACAAGGAAATCCTGGGAAACATCGGGTTCGAGGACCGGGACATTCAATCGATTCTGGATGACGTCGTGCCAGGCTACCTCGCGTTCATGCACACTCTTCTGGCCGATCCGGTCCAGGCGGCGCGGCTGCACCCGATGATCCGGCAGGCGATGCGGCATTCCGGCAATCCGTTCGCGATGTCGGATTATATTCTGGTGACGGCGCGCAAGCCCGCGTCCGGCTGAGCCTTCCTGGCAAAGGCGTTCAGGCGGGCCTCGAACACGCCCGCCGCTTCGGTCATCAGCCGTTCGGCCAGGATATCGGCATGGCGGGCGCGCCAGTCTTCCAGATCGGTGCCCTTCAGCCAGCGGTTGGCGGCGCCCATCGCCGGGCCGCTGTGGATCTGGAAATTGGCCCGCTGGTCGGGCCGTCCCTCGATCGCGAGGCGGCTGGAGTGGATGAAGTACCAGCGGAACACCATCGCCATCTTCTTGCGGGGATTGGCCTCGGCTTCCGTCAATTGTTCCGGGGCGCTGCGTGCATAATAATGGGCGGTTTCTTCCCATACCGCGGCGATGCTTCGGCCCAGATACCGTTCCTCGATTTCCTTCAGGACAGGACCCGGGATTTCGTGCAGTCCGGCATGGGTGCGATACAGTTCGTAAAGACGGTTGCCGCGCCCGGGAAACAGCGTGCCGCGCTTCAGGACCTGCACCCTGGCCCCGATCTCGAACATATCGCCCGCGGGGGCGATGTCGAAGTCGGCCA
>CANJSR010000262.1 GCA_947476855.1 Acetobacteraceae bacterium | reverse complement strand
CGAGCCAGGTGAGGAAGGCGATGACGTCGTGGCGGGTTTCGCGCTCGATCGCGTCGATCCGCTCGACCTCGGCGGCGTTGATGCCGGCGAGCTTCGGGGCGCCTTTTTCACGGATGTTGCGGGCGGCCTCGGCCGGGATGGCGCCGATGCGGGCCATGCCTTCGGCCGCGAGGGCCTCGATTTCAAACCAGATGCGGTACCGGTTCTCGGGCGCCCAGATGGCGGCCATTTCCGGGCGTGTGTAACGAGGAACCATCGCTGACTGATCCGCTTACGGGTGAGGGGCGGGAGGTACCGCCCGCTCGCCCGGTTTGCAAGCGGATTGGCGCGATTACCGCTTGGTGGTGGCGGGCTTGGCGGCCGGCGCCTCGGCGACCTGCTGGCAGATGCCCATGGTGGGGGGCACCAGGTCCTTGGACGCGGCGTATTCGGCCAGTTCCGTGACGCTGCGCAGGGCCATCAGTTCGGAGAAGATCTGCGCGTTGCGGGGGCAGAAATCGGTGCCGAGCTGGGTGCCCATGGAGGAGCGGGCGTTGGCCATGTCGGTGACGAAGCGGTCGTGCTGCGCCTGGCCGCTGCGGCCGTAATGCTTCTTGAAGTACGCCGAGATGGCGCGTTCATTGGCCTGCAGGTCGCCCTGGAACTTCCGCATGAAGGCGTTGTAGCGCTGATCTTCATTGCAGCCGGTGGCGAGTACCATCACTTCACTGCGGAGCGCCTGAATTTCGAACGCCGAAAGTTCGGCGTGAGAGGCACAATGGCGCTGAGCCATAGCTGGTTGAGCCGCCAAGCCACAAAGGGCAGCAAGCCCGAGGACCATGCCACGCATGCGAGAAATCCCTTCCTGTATGCGGTGCTCTTAACCGATCCCGCGGGACAGTGCGAGCGATTTTTTTGTGCCTCTGTCGATGCTTGGGTTGGTTTCTTCAACCTGTGAGACAGGCGGGTGAAGGGCCACGTTAACCCTCCCCCTGACAAGGCGGTCGGGACGCCCTATTTTGAGGACAACGCCCAAGGAGGACAGGCCCATGCTGAATCCCGTCTCACCGCTGCCGTTGAAGGACCCGACCCTGTTCCGGCAGGCCAATTTCATCGATGGCAAATGGGTGGAGGCTGATTCTGGCCGCTCCATCATCGTGAAGAACCCGGCGACGGGGGAGGCGATCGGGGAGGTCCCCGCCATGGGCACCGCGGAGACGCGGCGTGCGATCGAGGCGGCGAACCGCGCCTGGCCGGCCTGGCGGAAGATGTTGGCGAAGGAGCGGCGGGTGATCCTGCGGAAGCTCTCGGATCTGATGCTGGAGAACGCGGACGACCTGGGCGTGATCATGACCGCCGAACAGGGCAAGCCGCTGGCTGAGGCGAAGGGCGAGGTCGCCTATGCGGCCAGCTTCATCGAGTTCTTTGCCGACGAGGCGATCCGTGTCTATGGCGATACGATCCCGCAGAATGCCGCCGGGCGGCGTATCCTGGTGATGAAGGAACCGATTGGGGTTTTCGCCGCGATCACGCCTTGGAACTTCCCGGCGGCCATGATCACGCGCAAGGCCGGTCCTGGTTGGGCCGCGGGCTGCACGGGCGTCATCCGGCCGGCGAGCCAGACCCCGTTTTCGGCCCTGGCGATCGCGGTGCTGGCGGAACGGGCGGGGATGCCGGCTGGCGTCTGCAACGTTGTTACCGGGCCTTCCGGGCCGATGGGGGATGAGCTGACGGCGAACCCGCTGGTGCGGAAGCTGTCGTTCACGGGCTCGACCGAGGTGGGGGCCAAGCTGCTGGCGATGTGTGCGCCGACGGTGAAGAAGACCAGCATGGAGCTGGGCGGCAATGCGCCGTTCATTGTGTTCGATGACGCCGATCTGGATGCGGCGGTCGCTGGGGCGATGGCCTCCAAGTATCGCAATACCGGGCAGACCTGCGTGTGCGCCAATCGGCTGCTGGTGCAGGACGGGGTGTATGATGCTTTTGCCGCCAAGCTGAAGATCGCTGTCGAGGCGATGAAGGTTGGCAATGGGATGGAGGCTGGGGTCTCCCAGGGGCCGCTGATCAATGCCGACGCGGTGACGAAGGTGGAGGAGCATATCGCCGACGCCGTGGCGCGGGGCGCGTCCGTGGTGACGGGTGGCAAGCGGCATGTTTTGGGCGGGACGTTCTTCCAGCCGACGATCCTGGCGAATGTGCCGGGGGATGCGCTGATCTTCCGGGAGGAGACGTTTGGGCCGGTGGCACCTTTGTTCCGGTTCAGCACCGAGGAAGAGGCAATCGCGATGGCCAATGATACGGAGTTCGGGTTGGCTTCGTATTTCTATGCGCGGGATGTCGGGCGGATTTTCCGGGTCGCCGAGGCTTTGGAATATGGGATTGTTGGGATCAATGAGGGGATCATTTCGACGGCGGAGGCTCCGTTCGGGGGGATGAAGTCTTCGGGGCTGGGGCGTGAGGGGTCGAAGTATGGGATCGAGGATTATTTGGAGGTGAAGTATCTGGCTTTGGGGGGGATTGGGGCTTAGGGGCGGCCGGCGCGGGCCGAAAAAAATAGATTCGGGTCAGAAGGGGGATACCCCTTCTAGACTTCCCCTCCCCAATATTTGAAACAAATAGAAATATAGTGGTTGTTGGTTATGGTCATAAGTATAATCGTGGGAGTAATTAAAATCGACCGAGAAGATTTAGTAGCGATCGAACGCTAAACTGAGGGGTATTCGTGGGCGAAGAGCTTCTAAACTGAGGGGTCATCGTGGGTGAAGAGTTTCTGGCAATGCGGAATCCCACGGGTAAGAGGCGGCTGACGACGCCGCCGCCGATCATGCGCACTCCAGCACGAATGTCCTTCGTGGTGCTATCCCATGAACCACCGCGCAGTACCCAACGACGATCATCACCAGATGTTGTCCAGGCCAACCCATCGTTCGGCGCGCCTTTATAATTATCATGCCAATGATCAGCGCACCATTCCCATACATTTCCGAGCATATCGTATATTCCGAAACGATTACATCGAAATGTTCCGACCGGCGATGTAAATGCGAAACCATCATTGCCGTCGAAGAATACGCGGCCCGTAGCGGCGCTGCCTATGCGCTGTTTCAATGACTGATCCGCGGTATTGCTGTGGCGATGTGCTTGGTCCTTGCCATCTCCCCAGAACCGCGCTGTCGTCGTTCCCGCCCGCGCCGCATATTCCCATTCGGTCTCGCTCGGCAGCCGGTAACCTCCCTCCGTCCGACGATTGAGCCAGTCAATGTAGGCGGTGGCGTCCGAGTGGCTCACGCACATGACCGGATCTCTGACGGATTGCGGAAACCCCGGATTATGCCAGCCGCGGCCGGTGCGTTCCTTGTAGGTCCAACTGCCTTGTGCATCAGCCTCAAATGTCCAAGCCTGGTTGGGCATCTTGTAGCCGGTGTCGTTGATGAAGACCGAGAATTCATGGCGTGTGACTGGATAACGTCCTAGCCAAAAGGGCTTGGCGATCATCACGACCTGGACTGGGCGGGCATTGTCGTCGTTGGTACTCTCACGTTGGGATTCTTCCGTGGGCACACCGCGGAGGTAGTCGCCGGCAGGGATCAGGACCATTCCCGGGTAGTCCGGGGCTTCCTGGTCGAAATCCCCCGGCCGCGGTGCGCTCGGCGTGGCCGGAATGGCGGGGCGGGGTAAAGGCACCGGAACGCTCGGCGTCACGGTCCGGTGCAGCGCATTCGCGATCGACTCCGAGAAGATATCCAGCAGGTCCAGCACCGACTCGCTGTCCACCTGCCGTGTCCTCAGGGGCCGGAAGTCGATCCACTGTCGCGACCGCAGCAATTCCAGCACGGCCGGGTCATGGCAGGCGCCAAGCCGAGCGGGATCAACCCGATCGGTGGTCACGTAGTGCAGGGGCAGGATGAGGTCGTCGCGGCCGAGCGCGATCTCCCGCTCTCGGAAATGCATTACCTCCCGGCAGCACATTTCGCTTTGCAGGAAGGCGGGCGTGATGATCGGGATCAGGAACGATGATTCGGCGAGGGCATTCGTGATCTGTTGCAGCCAGTCGGTCCCATGGGGGATGGCGGCCACGTCCTGGAAAATCTTGACCCGATCGTTTCGCCCGACTTTGAGTTGCAACTCCTTGGCCAGCAACACCCGCAGTGCGGACAGCCGCCCGCTGGAGGCTTTGTCGTCCGAACTCGTATAACTCCAGAACCCGATCGGAGGCAGAATGCCGCTCACCCGTTCCTACCCGTTTCCACCGTGACACGTCCGGGAAGGGTAGGGCGGATCGCGCAAGGGAGGCAATCGGCGCACAGACTTTATCTTCGCTATGGCTGCTTCCGCTCGGCTGAGGCAGGACGCCTGCCTCCCCCTGATCAGCCAGTGCGGCCCCGTATCGCCCGCCAAACCCGTTCCGGCGTCGCCGGCATGTCGATATGGTCGATGTCCAGCGCGTTCGTGATCGCGCTGATGATCGTCTGCGGCGCGGCGATGGCGCCGGCCTGACCCGATCCCTTCACACCGAGCGGATTGGCATTGGTGGGCACGCCGGTCAGGGTGATGTTCAGGTCGGGCAGGTCGTCGGCGCGGGGCAGGGCGTAATCCATCAGAGATCCGCTGAGCAACTGGCCGGACTCCGGATCGTAGACCGTGTGTTCCAGCAGCGCCTGGCCGATGCCCTGGGCGACGCCGCCCTGGACCTGGCCGATCGTCAGCAGCGGATTGATGATGGTGCCGAAATCATCGACGGCGGTGTAGCGATCGAGGCGCACGGCGCCGGTGTCCGGATCGACCTCGACCTCGGCGATATGGCAGCCGTTGGGGAAGGTGATGATGTCGAGTTCGTTCCAGATGTAGGTATCCAGGCCGGGGTCCATGCCCTCCGGCAGGTTCGCCGGATCGCGAGCGGCGACGGCGACCGCCATCAGGTCCATCGATCGTTCTGGAATGGCGCGGACGATGAAGCGGCCGTTGGCGAATTCCACCTGCTCCGGTTCCGCTTGCAGCAGGCGGGCGGCGATCCGGGTGCCCTTGGCGATGACCATGCCGATCGCGCGGTGCAAGGCCGCCCCGCCCATATGCATCGACCGCGCGCCGCCGTGGCCGTTGCCGTTCGGGATTTCCGCTGTGTCGGCCTGGATGTAGTGGAAGGCCTCCATCGGCAAGCCGAACAGGTCGGCGGCGATCTGGGGATAGGAGGTCTCGTGCCCCTGGCCGTTGGACTGGGTGCCGATCAGCAGAGCGACCTTGCCGTTGGGCTGGAAACGGACCTCGGCGCCTTCGTTGGGGGAGCCTCGGGCTGTTTCGATGAAGCAGGCGACGCCGAGGCCGCGGTGCAGGCCACGGGCCTCGGACGCGGCCTTGCGGGCGGGGAAGCCGGCGGTGTCGGCGGCCACCAGGGCATCATCGATGTTCAGGGCGAAGCGGCCGCAATCGACGGTGGTGCCGAGCGCCTTGGGGTAGGGGAAGGTTGCGATGGCGTTGCGGCGGCGGAGGTCGGTGGGATCGAACCCGCAACGGCGGGCGGCGAGGTCGATCAGGCGTTCAATGAGGTAATTGGCCTCCGGCTTGCCGGCGCCGCGATAGGCGTCGATCGGCACGGTGTTGGTGAAGGCGGCGTGGACATCCATCGCGATGGCGGGGATGACATAGCCGCCACCCATCGCGGCTGAGGGCGCGTTGGTGGAACTGCCAGGTCCGCCGCCGGACATATAGGCACCGAGATTGGCGATCGTATGGACATCTAGGCCGAGGAACCGTCCGTCCGCGTCCAGTGCCAGGCGCGCGCGCGTGGCGTTGTCGCGGCCCTGGGCGGTGGAGATGAAGTCCTCGGCGCGGTCTTCGACCCATTTCACCGGGCGGCCAAGGCGCTGGGCCGCGACCATCTGCAACACCCATTCCGGATAGACGCAGTTCTTGATGCCGAAGCCACTGCCGACATCGGGGGCGACGACGTGGACCTTGTCTCGGGGGACGCGGAAGATCGAGTCCGCCAACTGGTTGCGGATGCCATGCACCCCGGCGGCGGTCAGGAACAGATGGTGGGTGCCGTTGTCGTAACGGGCGATGGCGGCGCGGGTCTCCGTTGGCGCGATGATCAGGCGGTTGTTGATCAATTCGATCTCGACCACATGGGTCGCGGCGGCGAAGGCGGCTTTCACCGCGTCGGGGTCGCCCTTCATGAAGCGGAAGGACTGGTTGTTGGGCACTTCGTCCCACAGCAGCGGCGCGCCTGGTTGCAAGGCGGCGGGGCCGTCGACGACCGAGGGCAGGATGTCGTAGTCGATTGCCACCAGTTCGGCGGCGTCGCGCGCGGCATTGGCGGTTTCGGCCACGATGAACACCACCGGGTCGCCGACATGGCGGACGCGGCCATTCGCAAGCGCCGGGCGCGGCGGCACCAGCATCGGCTCCACCGTGGCGACCTGGGCGCCGCAGGGCAGGTGGCCAAGGTTGGCGATATCGTCATGCGTATAGACAGCCAGCACGCCGGCGGCCGCCCGCGCCGCCGCCGTATCGATCCGCGTGATCACGGCGTGCGCGTGCGGGGAGCGCACGACATGCGCCCAGGCCTGTCCCGGCTCATTGACGTCCTCGACGAAGCGGCCCTGGCCGATCAGGAAGCGGGTATCCTCGAACCGGCGGGTCGATTGGCCGATGAACGTCATGCGCATGGTCCTTTGGTTGGGTGCCGTCAGGCCGGAATGCGGACCTTCATCTCGGTAATCCCGTGGATGAAGTTGGAGTAGATGCGCTTCGGCTCCTCCATCAGCTCGATCCGCGGGAAGCGCTTCATGATCTCCTCCCACAGGATGATCAGCTGCATTTCCGCCAGCCGGTTGCCGACGCAACGATGCACGCCGAAGCCGAAGGACATGTGGTTGCGCGGGCGGGCGCGGTCGATGATGAAGCGGTCGGGCTGCTCAATCGAATCCTCATCGCGGTTGCCTGACACATACCACATCACGACCTTGTCGCCCTCGCGGATACGCTTGCCGGCCAGGTCCGCGTCCTGCTTGGCGGTGCGGCGCATGTGGATGATGGGGGAGACCCAGCGGATGATCTCCGGCACCATCGAGGTCACCAGCGCGGGGTTGG
>CANJSR010000261.1 GCA_947476855.1 Acetobacteraceae bacterium | reverse complement strand
TGCATCGGCAGCGAGATGACGTTCATCTTGAGCGTTTCGCGGTAGAACTTCTGCATCATGTCGAAGCCGCCGCCGTGCCACATCCAACTCATGAAGTCGATGAGGTCCATGCCGAACGGTCCGCCGGGGCCACCGGTGAACAGAACCGCGGCCTTGTTGCGGCCGACCCAATATCCGGGCCAGCTATGCGCGCCGTCGACGACCTTCTT
This sequence comes from Acetobacteraceae bacterium, assembly GCA_947476855.1. The sequence goes on along the minus strand of CANJSR010000261.1, from coordinate 6,866 downwards.
GTGGGTGGCTTCCAGCACCTCGAACGGCGGGACGATCTGACCGGCGGGCATCGCCTCGATCTTGATCCGGCCGCCGGAGACGACTTCAAGCCGCTTGGCGAAGACCGTGACCTGATCGTAGGCGGCCGCGGATGTCGGCCAACTTGTCTGGATCTTCAGCGTGCGCGTGGGCGCCTGCTGCGCGAAGGCCGAGAGAGCGAAGGTGGCCGACACGGCCAGCGCCCCCAGGCCCATTAGGAACCTCTTCATGCATGTACCTCCCTGTTGCACCGCCCTGGAGCGAACCACGGCAATCCACGAACCGGTTACCGACATCGCAACCCATGCAAACAACACGTCCGGGCTATGTTACCCCCGCTTGTGCGGGTGGCGCCGCGCCCTGTTTCAGCCTGCTTGCTTCGGATTAACCGTCTCGTAACCTTTATATGCCCTGGATCGCGAGCCATGCAAAGCGGGGTTGGCTGTCCTGCCGCAATTTCGTCTCTCGGCGTTGATACAAATTTAACGAATCAGGGATTTCTGCCTTTGAGCCTGCCTGCACCGGCCTGCGGGCCAGGGCGGGACCGGGGCACGACTCCCCGGTCCGCAAGCGGAAACAGGCTCAGGCGGCGCGCCACATCTCTCCATCGCGGGCCACCTTGTGCTCGATCTCCATCTTCAGCAGATGGGCCAGCACATTCCGTTCGGCCGCCTTGCGGAGGCGTGGGTTCACCTGTGAATACAGCGTATCCATCAATGTGTAGGTCGAAGCCGGGCCTTCCGAGAGCTTCTTGGCGATTGCGTTCTCCCGCGCCATGCGGTGGGTCAGCATCTCCCGCACCAGGGCGCGCGGGTCGCGCAGTTCCGGGCCGTGGCCGGGCAGGAACACGTCGTCTTCCCGCTTCAGCAGCAGTTCGAGACTGTTGAAATAGTCCTTCATGTCGCCGTTTGGCGGACTGACGATGCTGGTGGACCAGGACATCACGTGATCGGCGCTGAACAGGACGCGATCGCCGTTCGGGGCCTTTACCGCGAAGCACAGGTGGTCGGCCGCGTGGCCAGGTGTATGGACGGCGGTCAGGCCGGCGAACACATCGCCGTCCTTCAGCTTGATGTCGGCCTCGAACCGCTCATCAATGCTGGTTGTGAAGCCGACGGTCGGGACATTGGTCCGCGCCTGGAGTTCGGCGACCGCGCCGAAATGATCGTGGTGCGCGTGGCTGAGCAGGATGTACGCGATCTGGCCGCCGGTGTGGCGGATGATGTTATCGACATGCTCGGGGTGGTCTTCGGGACCCGGGTCCAGCACCACCAGGCCCTCGTTTGTTTCAATGAGATAGGTGTTGGTGCCGAAATAGGTCATCGGGCCGGGGTTCGCGGCAACGATCCGGCTGATACCGGGCATGATCGGAAGGTTGGCGCCGCGTTCCGGCTCCGGTTCGGTCAGGAAAGGCATGGCATCCTCGCTTGGTTTTCCAAGGTCATGCCGCAAACGAGCGGGACTCGCAACGTCGCCACCCGCGTGGCAGGATCGCGCCAACCACGAAACCCGGAGGAAACCCCCCATGGCCAAGGGCCTGCTGCTCGCGTCGTTCGACTTTTCGACCGCCCATGCCGATGAGTTTCATGACTGGTACGACAAGGAACACGTCCCCGAGCGCATGGCCGTGCCGGGCTTCATCAACGCCGAACGCTGGATCGGGGACGACAACTCGACGCTGGCGGTTGCAACGTATGATCTGGAGAGCCACGGCGTTCTGTACACCCCGCCCTATCTGGCGGTGGGAGGCGCGAACGGTTCCCCCTGGACCAAGCGGGTGACCAAGAAGGCAACGCGGATTTTGCGGTTCGAGGGGTCTCAGCTTGTGCCCGGAGAGGCGACCGCGCCCGAGGGCGCCGGCGGCCTGCTGGTCGCCTCGATGAACGTCGATCCGGCGGCCGAGGCTGAGTTCCAGGAATGGTACAACACGGAGCATCTTCCGTTCCTGTCCGCGGTTCCGGGCGTGCTGTCCGCGCGCCGGTTCCAGGCCGGGGGAGAGGGCGTCGAGCGGAAATATGTCGCGCTGTACCATCTGACGGACGCGTCGGTGTCCCGCTCCGACGCCTGGACGAAGGCGGCGCGGACGCCGTGGTCGGCGCGGATGAACCGGTTCTTCAGCGGGCTGCTGGTGATGCGCTGCAAGCGCTATCAGCGGGCAGGTTAGGCCGAGGGGTCGTCCGGCAGCAATTCCAGCAACGACCGGATGATCCGATCCGGTTTGGCATGCGTGTCCTGGGGCAAGCCGCGCCCCAGGGCATCGTGCCAGATCGCGTGGATGCCCAGGCGCTGCGGGGCGACCACTTCCCATTCCAGGTTGTCGCCGACCATCCACGCCTCATGCGGTGCCGCACCCAGGCTGGCCAGGGCATGGCGGTAGGCGCGTTCCTCGGGCTTGCCGAAACCGTGTTCGCCCTCGATCTGGATGTGGTGGAACCGGTGCTCCAGGTCGAACCGCTCGATCTTGGCGCGTTGCGCGGCCGAGGTCCCGTTCGTCACCAGAGCCAGTTTGACGCCCTGCGCGCGGAACCAGTCGACGACGTCATGCGCGCCATCGAACAGGTACATATTCTCCTCGCGATACGTCCCATACCGCGCCGACATCAGATGCGTCAGGGTCGGATCGGGCGTCGCGTGACCGGCCTCGGTCAGGGCCCCGAACGCCTCGGCCACGATGGCGGCCCGCGCATCGACGAGTTGTAGCCGGCCCCAGCGATGCCGTTCCGGGTCCGACCAGAACGCGTCGGAGACCTTGTTCACCGCCTCGGCCACCACCAGCGGAGGCAACGGATGCAGCGCCTCGGCGAATTCATGGGCGATGGCGTGCCAGGCTTTCTCTGGCTGCGCGTAGGCAGAGATCAACGTGTCGTCCATGTCGAACAGGATGGCGCGGGGCAGCATCTCAGGCTTCCAGACGTGACGGATCGAAGGTGACCGCATGGTTCAGCGGCCCATGCCCGCCGCCAAACCCGGGCGCCGCCGCGATGGCCGCCCGCACATAGGCCCGCGCGCGGATCACCGCGTCCCGCAACCCCAGCCCCTGCGCCAGGCCAGCGGCGACGGCCGAGGCCGTGGTGCAGCCGGTCCCATGCGTGTGCCTGGTCTGGATGCGGTCTGCCGAGAACGCCTCGATCCCATCCGCCGTCGCCAGCAGATCGGTCAGCACGTCCCCCTCCAGATGCCCGCCTTTCAGCAGCACCGCCGGCACGCCCAGCGACAGCAGCAGGCCGGCCGCGACGCGCATATCCGCGACGGAGTGGATCTGCATGCCGGTCAGCGCCTCGGCTTCCGGCAGGTTGGGCGTGATCACCGCTGCACGCGGCAGCAGCCGCTGGCGCAGGGTCGCGACGGCCTCCGCCGCCAGCAGGTTGTGCCCGCCCTTGGCCACCATCACCGGGTCCAGCACCAGCGGCACCTTGGGGGCAAAATCGGCCAGCGCGTCGCACACCGCCCCGATCGTGCCGCTATCGCCCAGCATCCCGGTCTTGATCACGTCGGCGCCGAGGTCGTTCATCACGACTTCGATCTGTTGGCGCACGAAGTCGAGCGGCACGGGATGCACCCCGAACACGCCCTGGGTGTTCTGTGCCGTCAGCGCGGTGATCGCCGTCATGGCGAACCCATCCAGCGCCGTCACGGTCTTGATATCGGCCTGGATACCCGCGCCGCCGCCGGAATCCGAGCCGGCGATGATCAGAACCCGGCCGCGCATCAGCCGGCCCGTTCCGGCACGCGCGCGGCCGCGGCGATGATGCCGCACAAATCGTCGACCACGCGGGTGACCAGCGCCTGGTCCTCGCCCTCGGCCATCACGCGGACCAAGGGTTCGGTTCCGCTCTCGCGGATCAGCACGCGGCCCGAGCCGTTCAGCCGCTGCTCCGCCGCCTTGATGTCGCGCTGCACCGTTTCATCCCGCAGCGGGGACGGGCCGGAGAAGCGGACATTCTTCAGCACCTGCGGCAAGGGTTCGAAGACGCGGCAGACCTCGGCCGCCGAACGTCCCTGCTGCACCAGGACCGCGAGGACCTGCAACGCTGCCAGGATGCCGTCCCCGGTCGTCGCGAAGTCGGACAGGATGACGTGGCCCGACTGTTCGCCGCCGACGTTGATTCCGCTCTCGCGCATGCGGGCCGCCACGTAACGGTCGCCGACCTGGGTCCGGTGCAGGGTCACGCCCAGCCCGCCGAGGAAACGCTCCAGCCCCAGGTTGGACATCACGGTCGCCACGACGGCGCCGCCGCGCAACTGGCCCGACTTGGCCCAGGAATGGCCGATCAGGCCCAGGATCTGGTCGCCATCGATCAGGTCGCCGTTCTGGTCGGCGATCACCACACGGTCCGCGTCGCCGTCCAGCGCGATGCCGATATCAGCGCCCTGCGCCTGCACCTCGGCGCACAGAAGGTCGGGGACGGTCGAACCGCAGTCCTTGTTGATGTTGAACCCGTCCGGGCTGACGCCGATCTGGGTGACCGTCGCCCCCAGCTCCCACAAGATCTTCGGCGCCACGCGATAGGCCGCGCCGTTCGCGCAATCCAGCACGATCTTCAGCCCGTCCAGACGCAGGCCACGCGGGAAACTGGCCTTTGCCGCCTCGATATACCGCCCCGCCGCATCTTCCAGCCGGTACGCTCGGCCCAGATCGGCGGACGCCGCGAGCCGGTCGGCCAATGGCGAGTCCATCATCGCCTCGATCTCAAGCTCCATCTCATCGGACAGCTTGTTGCCGTCCGGGGTGAACAGCTTGATCCCGTTGTCTTCGTAGGGGTTGTGGGAGGCGGAGATCATCACGCCCAAGTCCGCCCGCAGGGAGCGCGTCAGCATCGCCACGGCCGGTGTCGGTAACGGACCCAGCAGCGTCACATCCATGCCGGCGCCGATGAAGCCGGCGGTCAGGGCTGGCTCAATCATATAGCCGGACAGCCTAGTGTCCTTGCCGATCACAACATGGGGGCGGTGCGGGCCGCGCGTGAACATCAACCCCGCGGCCTGGCCCAGGCGCAAGGCGGTTCCGGCGGTCATGGGATCGGAATTGGCCTTGCCACGAATGCCGTCCGTCCCAAAAAGGCGTCTGGTCCGAGACATTTTACTCCGTCATACTCCGGAAGCGTGTGTAGCGTGCCTCGACGGCCCTGCGAACGGCAAACCTGCCCTATGCGCGCAGGGATTCCCATATGGCAATTGCCTGAGCGGTCTCCCGCACGTCATGCACACGCAAGATCGCCGCGCCGTGAGAGGCCGCGAACAACGCCGCGGCCAGCGATCCGCCCAACCGGCGGGAGGCATCGGGTTCGTTGGTCATGCGACCGATGAAGGATTTGCGCGACACGCCGACCAGCACCGGGAACCCGAGCGCCACGAAGGCGTCCAGGCGCTTCAGGATGGCGACCGACTGCTCCCCGGTTTTCGCGAAGCCGATGCCGGGATCGAGCGCGATCAGGTCCCGCCCGATGCCGGCGGCCATGGCCAGCACGAGGCGCGCCTGCAATTCCCGCGTCACATCGCGGATCAGGTCGTCATACTGGGTCAGGCTGTTCATCGTCGCCGGCGTGCCGCGCATGTGCATGAGCACGACGGGGCAGCCTCGATGCGCGACCAGGGGACGGGAGTGCGGGTCGAAGGTCAGGCCGGACACATCGTTGACGATGGCCGCCCCCGCATCCAGCGCGGCCGCCATCGTGGCGGCGTTGCGGGTATCGATGGACACGGTCAGCCCGGCATCGGCCAGCGCGCGGATTACCGGAATGACGCGGGCCTGCTCATCCTCGGGCGGAACAACGGGCGCGCCCGGCCGGGTACTCTCCCCACCCACATCGATGATATCGGCCCCATCAACCGCCATGGCCAAGCCGGCGGCAATGGCGACACCCGGATCGAGATGGGTGCCTCCGTCACTGAAACTGTCGGGGGTGGCATTCAGAATGCCCATGTTCCGAGGCCGGTCCAGGCTGATCCCGGCCCAAACTCTCCCTCCCCCCTTGAGGGGGAGGGCCGGGGTGGGGGGTAATCCACCCCGGGTCGGTGCCGCGAGGCCCCTCCCCCCGTCGTCAGGAGAGAAGGGATCAGAAGTCACGCCCTAACCCGGCTGCGGCGCCGGGGCCGGTCCGCCCGCCGGCGGCGTCGGCGAAGAAGGCCGTCCGGCAACCGGCACGGACGCCCGACGGCTTTCCGGCGCGGGTTCGTCGACGACCTTGCGGATCACAGGCTCGCCCCGCAGGACCGTACGGATTTCGTCACCGGACAGCGTCTCGTGCTCCAGCAGGCCACGGGCGACGCGGTGCAGTTCCTCGATGTTCTCGGTCAGCAGGCGGCGGGCCTTGCCATAGGCGCGGTCGATGATCTCCTTGATCTCGCGATCGATCTCGCGCGCCGTTTCCTCGGACACGTTCTTGGTCTGCGTCACGGAATGACCCAGGAACACTTCCTGGCTGTTGTCACCGTAGGAGATCATGCCGAGCTTCTCGGACATGCCCCATTCTGTGATCATGCGGCGGACCTGGTCGGTGGCCATCTTGATGTCGCCGGCCGCGCCGTTGGAGACCTTGTCCGGTCCGAAGATGATTTCCTCGGCCGCGCGACCGCCCATCGCCATGGTCAGCTCGGACAGCAGCTTGGACTTGGACTTGGAGTAGCGGTCGCCTTCCGGCAGGCTCATGACCAGGCCCAGCGCGCGGCCGCGCGGGATGATCGTCGCCTTGTGGACGGGATCGCATTCGGGCTCATGCAGGGCGCACAGCGCATGGCCGGCTTCGTGATAGGCGGTCATGCGCTTCTCAGCCTCGGACATGACCAGCGAGCGCCGTTCGGTGCCCATCATGACCTTGTCCTTGGCGGCCTCGAACTCGGCCATCGC
>CANJSR010000260.1 GCA_947476855.1 Acetobacteraceae bacterium | reverse complement strand
TCGCCCGGTTCGGCCAGGAAGATCGCCACCGCCCGGGTTGCCACGATCACGCTGCCGCCGCCCACCGCGATCAACAGGTCCGCCCCGGCCTCCGTCGCCGCTTCCTTCGCGGCGCTGACCGAGGCATAGGTGGAGTCCTTTTCGATCCCGTCAAAGACGCCCGCGTACCGGTTGCCCAAGGCCGCCTCGATCCGGCGGACCGTATCGGTGCGGCGGTTGACGGAGGGAGAACAGACCACGAAGGCCCGTTTCGCGCCGACCCGGGCGACCTGGTCCTTCAGCGACTCCTCGATCACTTGCCGGCCGCAATGCAACCGCCACGCATAGCCCGCGGCCTTGAAGGCATCCTCGCTCATGCTTGTCTTCTCCGTCGGTCATGCGCCCCTCGGGCCATTCCCCCCCTGGCGCGCGCCCCTCGAAATCGCCTACCTGAGCCCAACCGTCAAATATCGCCCGCCGGAGAATGACCCGACCATGACCCATACGATCGACCAGGCCCAGGCCCTGGCCGCCTTTCAACGCGCCGCCGCCGGTACGCGGGAGGTCTTCGGCGACTTCTTCCTGACCCGCCTGTTCGGGTTTGAGATCACCTATCCCGAGAATGCCTGCGAGGTCGCCTTCGACGTCCAGGCCTTCATGTTCAACCCGCGCGGCGGCGTGCATGGCGGCGTGCTGGCAACCGCCTTGGACATCTGCATGGGCCACCTGATCAACCACGAAGCCAGCCCCGGGGCGACGCTGGAGCTGAAGGTGCAGTACCTGGCACCCGTCAGCACCGGCCGCGTGGTCTGCCGGGGCGAAGCGCTCCGCAAGGGCGGCACCTGGTTCCTCCGCGCCGAGGCCCGCGGCTCCGACAGCACCTTGATCGCCTTCGCGACCTCAACCTGGAAGCTGCTGAAGCGGAAGGTTCCCGCAGCGGAATAAGACACCGGCTACCGGTTCGCGAAGACCCGTGTTAAATTCTCTCCGCCCCGTGAACACCGATCGACGCAATACCGCGTGTACCGACAGCCCGTCATCGCGGCCTGTGGTCATGAGAGAAAACAAGCGGGGGGAGGTTCTGAATGTTTAAACTTGTCACGGCACTGCTGGCCGCGATCCTGCTCCTTCCTCAGGCCGCGGTCCACGCACAATCCTATCCGACGAAACCAATCCGCTTTGTCATCCCCTTCGGTCCCGGTTCCGCCAGCGACGCCCTCGCCCGCCTCGCCGGCCAGGAACTCTCCCTCTCTCTCGGCCAGCCCATCGTGGTGGTGCACAAGCCGGGGGCCGATGGCGCGATCTCCGCGACCGAGGTGCAGCGTTCCGCGCCCGACGGCTATACGTTCCTGTTCGGCACCAACAGCCCGCTCGCGGTCGTGCCGAACATGCGGAAGGAACCGCCCTATAACGTCATGACCGACTTCACGCCGGTCACATTCCTGGGCGACAACACGTTCTTCATTGTCGTCCATCCCTCGGTACCGGCGACGACGGTGGCCGAACTGATCGCCTATGCAAAGGCCAATCCGAAGAAGCTGAACTACGCGGCCGGCAACACCTATGCGCTGGTCGCGTCGGGCATGCTCGCCACCAACAACGGTATCGACATGCAGGCCGTGCCCTATAAGTCCGAGCCCGACGCGATCCTCGACCTGCTCTCGGGCCGGGTGCAGGTCATGCTGGGCACCTCGACCTCCACCTCCTCCCATATCCGCGACGGCAAGCTGCGCGCGCTGGCGACCACCTTCCACCAGCGCAGCCCGCTGATGCCGGAACTGCCCTCGATCACCGAAGCCGGCCAGCCTGCCTTCCCGGTCGGCCCCTGGTTCGCGCTGGTCGGTCCGGCCGGCCTGCCTGCCGATATCGTGACCAAGATGAACACGGAAATGGTCGCCGTCCTGGCCAAGCCCGCGGTCAAGGAAGCGATGGCCAAGCACGGCTTCATCGCCCGCTCCTCCACGCCCGAGGAACTCGGCGCCTACATGAAGGATCAACTCGGGGTCTGGAAGAAGGCCCTGAAGGACGCAGACATGGAGCCGCAATAACGCATCGGCGCCCGGTCCTCCCGGATCGGGCGCCCCCTCCCCCGGTCAGTCCGATCCGTCCCCGTGGCGGCACTCCAACCACGCGGAAAATTGCGCGTCCCGACTGCTCCCCTTAGAGACGACGGCGGAGAATCAGACATGGCTATGGTTTCATTCACACCGAACATCCAGCGGCACGTGCCCTGCCCTGAAACCGAAGCGCCGGGCGCGAGCGTGCGCGAAGTGCTGGACCAGGTCTTCGCCGGCAACCCAAGGGCACGCGCCTATGTGCTGGATGACCAGGCGGCGCTGCGCAAACACATGATCATCTTCGTCGATGGCGAGATCATCCGCGACCGCGCGCGCCTGTCCGATCCCGTGACCCAGACGAGCCATATCCACGTCTACCAGGCCCTTTCCGGAGGCTGAGCATGAGCGACTCCCTGATCGTCTCCACCCGCAAGGGTCTTTTCCGCGTCGCCCGCCGCTCCGGCGGCTGGGCGGTGGAAAGCGCCGATTTCCTGGGCGACAACGTCACCCTGACACTGGCCGATCCGCGCGATGGCCGCTGCTATGCCGCGCTCGACCATGGTCATTTCGGCGTCAAGGTCCATCGCTCCACCGTGACGGGATGGGAGGAGATCGCGACCCCTGCCTACCCGCCCAAGCCCGAGGGGCTGGAGGAGAACGACATGTGGGGCCGCCCCGTGCCCTGGAGCACGGCGCGCATCTGGGCCCTGCAACCGGGCGGCGCGAACCAGCCGGGCGTTCTGTGGTGCGGCACCCTGCCGGGCGGGCTGTTCCGGTCGGCCGATCATGGCGAGAGCTGGGAAATGGTCCGCGCCCTCTGGGACCATCCCGGCCGCAAGCGCTGGATGGGCGGCGGGGCCGATCTGCCCGGCATCCACTCCATCATCGTCGATCCCCGCAACGCCGATCACGTCTGGATCGCCGTATCCACGGGCGGCATCTGGTTCACGGACGATTCGGGCACGTCCTGGACCCAGCGCGGTGAGGGCATGCGCGCCGACCATGTCCCGCCCGAACTCGTCCACGACCCCATCGCCCAGGACGTCCATTGCCTGATGCAGTGTGCGGCCCAGCCCGAACGGATGTGGGTGCAGCACCATAACGGCATCTTCGTGTCCTCCGACGCCGGGCGGAATTTCACCGAGATCACCGGCGTCCAGCCCTCGACCTTCGGCTTTCCCGTCGCCGTACATCCGACCGATCCGGACACCGCCTGGTTCGTCCCGGGGATCAAGGACGAGAAGCGCATCCCGCTGGACGGCCGGCTGGTCGTCACCCGCACCCGCGATGGCGGCCGAACCTTCGATATCCTGACCAACGGCCTGCCGCAGGTGCATGCCTATGACGTGGTCTACCGCCACGCCCTGGCCATCGACCGGACCGGTGACCGCCTCGCCTTCGGGTCCACCACCGGCGGGCTGTGGGTGACCGAGGACCAGGGCGAACGCTGGACCGAAATCACCCACACCCTGCCCCCGATCCACGCCGTCACCTTTGCCTGAACACGCCCGAGACGCTCCCGGGGCGCCTGAATAGCGGGACCTTCAATCCACCGGCACATCGGCGTAGCCTTCCCACTGCCGCCCGCAATGATGGCGGCACGCTGCTTGCGCCCTTGTCAGGGCGCGCATCGATGGGAGCAAACAATGTCCGATCATCAGGCGCCCGCGATCCAATCCGGGCTACCATTCGCGGATAAGGTGCGGGAGGTCGGGACAGACGAGCCCTTCCGCTGGCTCACCGCTGGCTGGCGGGATTTCCGCCGGTCCGGGATCATCAGTCTGGCGCATGGCTTGGTCTTCGTCGCAGCCGGCCTCCTGCTGACCGTGGCGCTGGCCGCGGCCGGCCTAGTCTATCTGATCGCGCCGCTGATCGTGGGGTTCATGCTCGTCGGCCCCGCGCTGACCGTCGGCTTCTACGGCATCAGCCGGGATATTGAGGCCGGACGCGGTCCCTCCTTCGCCGGCGCCTTCCTCGCCTGGCGCGCCAATCCCTTCCCGCTGCTCGGCCTCGGGCTGGCGCTGGTGCTGTTCCTGATCGTCTGGATGCGGCTGGCGGCGATGATCTTCGCAATCTGCTTTCCCTATACCGCGCTCGATGTGCAGGCCTTGCTGAACGCCGCGCTGTTCACACAGGAGGGAATCACCTTCCTTTCGATCGGCACGATCGTCGGCGGCTGCATGGCGACGCTCGCCTTCACCTTCGGCGCCTTCTCCCTGCCGCTGCTGCTGGACCGGAAGGTGGGCATCCTGGAGGCAGTCGCGACCAGCGCCGTCGCCGTCGTGCTGAACGCCAAGGCGATGGCGGTCTGGGCCGCGCTGGTTGTGCTGTTCACCGCCGCGGGGCTGGCAGCCGGCTATGTCGGGCTGGCGGTGACCCTGCCGCTGATCGGCCATGCCACCTGGCACGCCTACCGCGCCGTCATCCGGGACTGACCCGCGCTGGGACTGATCCGCGCTTTCCAATCCCCCGCCCCTTCTGCATGCTGGTCCCAACCAGCAGAGGGGGCGGAGCGGCCATGGCAAGCGCGACCAGCAACGGACAGGCGATCGGCGCCTTCATCGCCGCCGCGAGTGAACGCGTCGCTCCACCCGAGGTGATCGACGCCGCCCGCCTCTGCCTCGCCGACTGGATGGGCGTGGCGATCGGCGCCGCCGCCGAACCGGCCGGCCGCATCGTGCGGGAGACGATCGCCCCCTGGTCCGGCACCGGTTCGGCCAGCGTGATCTTCGGCGGCAAGGCGCCGTCGCCCTTCGCCGCGCTCGCGAACGGGACGCTCGCGCATTGCCTGGACTTCGACGACACCTATGTCGACGCCGTCACCCATACAAGCGCCCCCGTCTGGGCCGCGACACTGGCTTTGGGTGAGGAAACCGGCGCGCCCGAAGCCGCCATGCTGTCCGCCTTCATCACCGGGTTCGAGGTCGCGGCAAGGGTCGGCCACGGCCTGGGCCAGGGCGCCACGGCCCGAGGCTGGCACAGCACCGGCGTATTCGGCCGGATCGGTGCCGCCGCCGCCTGCGCGGCTTTGCTTGGCCTGGACGCGGACCGGGCCCTGCACGCGGTGGCCCTGGCGGCGACGCAGACCAGCGGGCTCACGGCCTCCTTCGGGACCATGGCCAAGCCCTTCCACGCGGGAAAGGCCGCGATGGACGGCATCCTGTCCGCCCGCCTCGCCGCCGGCGGGTTCAGCGGCGCGACGGGGTTGGTGGAGGCCGGCGGCGGGCTGGACAACGCCGTGATCCAGGATGGATCGCTGTCGATCACACCCGTGGTCTTTGACGACTGGCGCATCCTCCGCAACAGCTTCAAGCCGTATGCCGCCTGCCACCTGATCCATCCGGCGATCGACGCCGCCCGCGCCTTGCTGGACCGGACCACGCCCGGAGCCATCAGCGCCATCCGCGCCGATATCGGTCCACTCGCGCTGAAGATCACCGGCCAGGGCGACGGGAGCCCGGACACCGCGCTCGCGGGGAAGTTCGACCTGAGCTATTGCGTGGCACTCGCGCTGCACGGGCGGGACGTCTCCGCCGCCGACTTCCGCGAACCCTGGTTGCTGGAACCCACGATCGCCGAGACCGCGTCCAGGGTCGATGTGCGCCACCACCCCGACATGGGGTTCGCCTCCGCCGGCCTGGCGGCCGACACCGCCAGCGGAACGATCACGGCCCATGTTCCCGTCGCCAAGGGCCACCCCGGCAACCCGATGTCCTGGGACGACATGGACCGCAAGTTCGACGGCCTGGTGGCCCCGTCCTTGCACAACCGCACCGGACTGATGCTGGACCTGCTGCGCGGCTTCGGCCAGGGGAACCGCCTGGCCGAGGTCCGCGGACTGCTCGCCGGCCTGCCGCCCGCCTAGTAGGGATCGCCGACGAAGAGAAAGGTGGTCCCCGTCACGATCGGCGCGCTCGCCCCCACGAAGGACACGTTCACGTCCTTCACCTGCCGCGATCCCGCGCGCCCGGAGGCCTGCAACGCGCCCTCGATGATGTGCCACAGCCCGTGGATACGCCCTGTGCCCAGGCTGCCGCCGAACGTGTTCAGCGGCAGGTCGCCATCCAGCTCGATCCGTCCGTCCTGGATGAAGTCCAGGGCCTCCCCCTCCTTGCAGAAGCCGTAGGATTCCAGGCCGTAGATCACCGACGCCGAGAACCCGTCATAGATCTGTGCCACATCGACATCCTTCGGACTGAACCCGGATCGTTCCCAGGTCAGCTTGGCCGAACTGCTCCCGCCTTCCATGTAGCTGGACAGGCTGCCGATGCGCCCCGCCACCTCGAAATGCAGGCGCTGGCCATAGCCCGCAATATAGGCCGGCTTCGGCTTCAGGTCTCGCGCCCGTTCCGCCGTCGTCAGCACGACGGCCACCGCCCCCTGCACCGGAATGTCGCAGTCGAACAGGCAGAACGGATAGGCCACCATCCGGGAGTCCAGGTAATCCTCCCGGCTGAGCGGCGTGCCATGAAAATACGCATGCGGATTGTGCTGCGTGTGCTTGCGCTGCGTGACCGCCAGCGTCGCCATCTTCTCCCGGTCCTGGCCGTGCCGTTCCAGCCAGCGTGTATAGGCAACCGCCATGCCCTGGCCGGGCCCGCCGAAGCCATAGGGCGCGGTGAACTGCGCCGCCCCCTGCGCGAGCGTCCCCGACAGGTTCTGATAGGTACCACGAGGATTATGCATCGCCCGCCAGACGACCGCGTATTTGCACACCCCCGCCAGCAGCGCGTTCACCGCCTGCTGCACCGCCCCGCCGATATTCGTCGTCCCCACCTGGATGTGCCAGGTCAGGTTCGGCAATTTCAGCATCGCCATCATGCAGTTGACCGAAACGACCGAAATCCCGTCGATCTCGGCATGGCCCGTCGCCGGAAGCTCGGGATAGGTCGCCAGCCCGTCGATATCCGCCATCTCCAGCCCGGAATCGGCGACCGCGCCCCGCACCGCCTCCAGCGCATGCGCGGCCAGCGGAATATCGGCCGAACGCGTCACCTTGGAGTAGCCCACGCCGCTGATGGCGATCTTGCACCGGTTGTCCCACATGTCCCGTTCCCCCCTTAT
>CANJSR010000259.1 GCA_947476855.1 Acetobacteraceae bacterium | reverse complement strand
GGTGGGTGGTGATCGACACGCGCGCCGACAGCCAGGCCATGGGCCACAACCAGCAATTGCTGCGGCTGGCCGCCGCGGACCCGGCCCGATGGGTGCTTGTCGCTTCCTCCGGCCCGGAAGACGGGGCGGCCAGGCTGTTCCGCCTGACGGATAAGGCGCCGTCGGCGGCCGAGGTCGCCGAGGTCGTTCGCCAACTGAAGCCGACCCGCCTGATCGGCGGTTCGGCCCAGGGATCCAAGTAGCCGACCGCCCTATAGCCGCCCCAGGAAATCCAGCAGCAGCCGGTTGAACACCAAAGGCTGCTCGAAGTACGGGCTGTGCCCGGCCTCGGCGATCACATGCATCTCGGCGCCGAACATGTGCGCGGCCTGCATCCGCAGCAGCGACGGCGGCGTATACAGGTCCGAATCCCCCGTCATCAGCAGCGTCGGATGGCGGATCGTTTCCAGCATGGCGAAGGTCAGCCGGTGCCGGGTCTTCGGCGTCAGGCGCTTTCCCCCGGGAATCGCCGCGTGCTCCAGTGCATGCCACGCGGCCAGCCCGTCGGGGTTGCCGGCGCGATAGGACGGCGAGAGTTCCTGGAAATCATGCGGCAGCGTCGCAAAGAACGGAGGGCGCAACCGATTCCCGATCGCCACATAGTCCGGATCGGTAATCCCCATCAGCGACGACACGACGGTCAGGCTCCGAACCCGCCCAGGATAGGTCAGCGCATAGTCCAGCGCGAAGAACCCGCCCTGCGCGGCCGCCACCAGGTCGGCCTGCGCAACGCCCAAGTGATCCAGCAGGGCATGCAGGTCGTCGGCGGCGCACCCGGGTTCGGCCGGATCGCCGGGGTCGGAGCCCTGGTAGCCCCGCCGCGAATAGCCGATCGCGCGGTAGCCGGCGGCCGCCAACGCGGGCTGCTGGTAGACCCAGCCCATCGCGCTCTGCGTCGCCGCGTGCAGCAGCACGACGGGATGGCCGGTCCCGCCGGTATCCCAGAAATACAGCTTCGTGCCGCCGAGGTCCGCCACGCCCTCCCGCACCGGAGCCTGGGGCGGGATGGGAACCGGGTCCCAGATCGCTGGTGTCATGATATCCTCCCCTAAACGTCCAGGAACAGCGTCTCTCCGTCCCCTTGCAGCCTGATGTCCAGGCGCCACACGCCGGGAGCGTCCTGCCCCGCGACCAGTGTCCCTCGCAAGGCGGGATCGTCGATCGAGGTCAGCAACGGGTCGGAATCATTCAGCGCATCGCCCTGGAAATAGGCGCGCGTCACGACGCCCGCCATCAGCCCGCGGGCGAAGATCCGGATCGCGATATGCGGCGCCTGCAACGTGTTCCCGAGTCCCGGCACGGGCCCGGGCCGCAACGTCACGAAGCGGAATGTTCCGTCTGCGTCGGTGTTCGCCCGCCCGAAACCTGGGAAACTGTCCGAGGCCGCGGGATCGGCCTGCCAGATTTCGACGCAGGTGCCAGGACAGGGCGCGCCGTCGCCGTCACGGATCGTGCCGGTCAGCATGATCCGCTCTCCGGTTGCGCCGAAACGGGTCAGGTCGGCCCAGGTCTCGTCCTCGATCAGGTGCCAATAGGGTCCGATCGTCTGGCTCGCAGTGGCGGTGGACATCGCTCAACCCTCCATCGGCGTGGCGCCGCGGCCGCGCAGCACGACATCGAACCGGTAGCCCAGGGCAAAGTCCGGCTGGGTGATGTCCAGGTCGAAGGCGGCGACCAGCCGGTCGCGGGCAACCGGGTCGGGCACGCCGTTGAAGATGGGATCGAGCGCCAGCAGCGGGTCCCCGGGAAAATACATCTGTGTAATCAACCGCGTCGCGAAGGCCGGTCCGAAATAGGAGAAATGGATATGCGTCGGCCGCCAGGCGTTGCGATGGTTCGGCCAGGGATAGGCGCCCGGGCGGATCGATATGAAGCTGTAACGCCCGGCCGCGTCGGTAAAGACTCGCCCCACGCCGCGAAAATTGGGATCGAGCGGCGCGTCGTGCTGATCGCCCGGATGGTCGTAGCGGCCGGTGGCGTTGGCCTGCCACACCTCCACCATCGTGTTCGGCACCGGGCGCCCGTCCTCATCCGTGATCGTGCCGGCGACGATGATCCGCTCTCCCAGCGCCGCCTGGCCGGTGGTGTTGCGCGTCAGGTCGGCCGAGGGCGGGAACAGCGCCGGAGAGAACACGGGGCCGGTCGTTTCGGTGATCGTCTGCGGCATCCGGTGCGGCGCGCGCAGCGGGTAGCGCTTGCCGGTGGACAGATAAGCGGGTGTGTTCAGCGCCGGCTGCGTGCCCGGAACGAAGGGTCGGAAGGGGATCGGGTCGCTCATGGCAGGCTCCCTGGTTGCCTCGGCAATGTTGTATCCCAGGGGCGAACCCGAGGGGAGAGGCGCATGGTGACGGCGGAGGAAATGCAGGCGGCACAGGTGATCACCGGGGTCGCCATCGCCGCCTTCCTGCTGGCGGGGCGGCTGGGAGGCAACGCGCAGCGGCTGCGGATCGGCATCCTGGGGCTGTACCTGGTTGCCGCGACCGCGATGGTGGTCTGGGTGTCGGTGCGTTAGCACCGTGAGGGAACGCGGTCGCCGTGACTGACCGCGCGTCGCGTCAGTCCCAGGTGGCGAGGCCACCGATCCGCGCCAGGCCCAGGGCCGCCGCCTCGGCGTCGTGCCGTTCCGGGTGCCCCCCACACGCCGCGATCACCCGCGCATACAGCGCCGTCAGGTCGGAGGCGCCGATCAGGTGGACAACCGCGCCTTCGGTGCCCGCCAGGGCCGCCCGGACCTCGTGCCCGATCAGGATGCCCGACAGATAGGCCGGTGAGTCCTGGTCCGGCAGGCGGCCGGCCAGGGCCTCGGCCCGGACGCCGAAGATGTGGTGCAGCAGGCCGCCGGCATCGGCCGACCGGCGCACCCCGGCGTCGAAGGCGGCGTCGGCAGGCGGGCCGTCGCGCATCATCCGGCCCAGGATCGTATGGCCGCGCAAGGCGGCGAAAACCTCGCCGGTCATGTGGGTGGTGAAGCCGGTGATCCGCCCCTCCGCCACGCGCGCCCACTTGGCATGGGTGCCGGGCAGGCAGGCAATCCCGCCTTGCGCCATCAGGGCGGGGACGCCGACCAACTGGGTTTCCTCCCCACGCATCACCTCGGCGACACCGGCCTCATCGGTGCCGGACAGGCCGGGGACCAGCTTCACCCGCGCCCAGTCGAAGGCGACATCCACCAGCCCCGCCGCGAGGTCGGCGGCGCCCACGGGCAGCGGCAAATAGGGCGCTTCCTTCCAGCCCTGGCGGCTGCCGATCATGCCCGACAGCAGAACCTGCTCCTCCCCCAGCGCCAGCCAGGGGCCGATCTCCTCGCGCAGCGTATCGCCGAAGCGGGAGTCAGGGACGTTCATGATCCCCCGCGCGCTGGTCCGCCGGTCGCGGATCGCCCCATCGGCCGTCAGGCGGAACGCGCGAAAGCTGGTGGTGCCCCAATCGATGCCGATCATGGACGGTTCGCTCCGTTTACGACGGCAGGATAGCAAAGCGATGGCGGGAACGGGAGGCACGGGCTTGATTCCGCAATGGCTGGAATGATAATCCAGTATAATGGAATCATCCCCACTCGCCATCGAGCACCGCGTCGCCGACCGCATCCGCGCCCTCCGCGCCGAACGGGGACTCACCCTCGGCGAGCTCGCCGAACGGTCCGGGGTCAGCCGCTCCATGATCTCGGTGATCGAGCGGGCCGAGAGCAGCCCGACCGCCAGCGTCCTCGATCGCCTGGCCGCGGCGCTGGGGGTCACGATCGCGACCCTGTTCGCCGAGGCGGAGCGGCCGGACGCCGCCCCCGTCGCCCGCGCCGCCGACCAGCCCGTCTGGTCGGACCCGGAAACAGGGTACGTCCGCCGCAACCTCTCCCCCGCCGGCTTTCCGTCCGCGATCGAACTCGTGGAGGTCGCCCTGCCCCCCGGCACGCGCGTCGCCTACGACACCGGCTCCCGCCTGGCGGTCATCGACCAGCAGATCTGGGTGATCGAGGGCGCCATCACGGTCACCATCGGGGACACCCCGCACGATCTGGCCACCGGCGACTGCCTGGCCATGCGGCTCGACCGCCCGATCACCTTCCACAACCGCACCGGCGCGCCGGCCCGCTATCTGGTGGCGCTGACAACCCGGACCAGCAGGAGCATGCCATGACCCAGGACCCGATCTCGGTCCGCGCCCTCTCCCCGGCCGAGGCACAGGCCTGCATCCCCGCCCTGGCCGCCATCCTGGTCGATTGCGTCGATGGCGGAGCCTCGGTCAGCTTCATGGCGCCCCTGGCCGAGGCGAAGGCCCGCGCCTTCTGGCAAGGCGTGGCCGAGGGCGTCGCGGCCGGCGACCGCATCCTGTTCGCCGCAACCGATGACCGGTCCGGAGAGATGCTCGGCACCGTCCAGGTCATCCTGCGCCAGCCGGAAAACCAACCCCACCGCGCCGACGTCGCCAAGATGCTGGTCCTCCGCAAGGCCCGCCGCCACGGCCTCGGCGCCCGCCTGATGCGGGCAGCCGAGGACGGCGCGCGGGAGGCCGGCAAGACCCTGCTGGTGCTCGACACCGTCTCCGGCACCGATGCCGCTCGGCTGTATGAACGGCTGGGCTGGATACGGGTGGGCGAGGTCCCGGGCTATGCGCTCTGGCCCGACGGACGCCCCTGCCCCACGACCTTCTACTACCGGTTGCTGACCTGACCGCTACTCGTGCGCCAGCACCCAGTCGTTGACGAAGCTCGCCAGGCCGTTGGCGCGGAAATCGCGCTTCAGGGCCGCCTCGTCATAATCCTCCCGCACCCAGTCGAGGAAGGGCTTCTTCCCCTCCCCTTCCCGCTGGTAGCGCAGGATGAAGGCATCGAGGATGCCAGTGCGGGCCTGCCGGATATGGCCGTAGCGCAGCGACAGATGCCGCAGAGCCGCCGCCGCCGTCCCGCCATCCAGCAGCACCCATAGGGCCGAGGCGATCCCAGCCCGGTCGGCCCCCGACTTGCAATGGACGATGGCCGGGCGCGGCATGGTCTGGAAGATCTCATTCAGGCGCAGGATGCGGTCGACCTGCGGCGCGCCCCGGCTTTCCAACGCCATGTCGTAGAACGCCATCCCCAGCCGTTCCGCCGCGTCCCGCGACAGCGCATCCGAGCCGCTCTGGGTCTTGCCGCGCAGGTTGATGACCGTGCGGATACCGAGCGTCCGGTGCAGCCGCCGCAGCCGCATCGGGGTGGGATGGTTGGTGCGGTAGAGGATGCCCGGGGCGACGGTGTGCAGGTTGCTCCACCACAGGCGCAGGATCGCGTGGTCGATGAACAGCGAGTCCACCCAGGCGAGGGCGCGCCCGCGGGCGGAGTTCACGTCGCCTCGGAAGATGGAGTCCATGGGGAACCGGTTGCGCGCCTGCCTGTGCCCTCCGGTTATGCCCGCCCCGGTTGGCGAAGCGCAACCCGGCGGGCGTCCCTTGGCGTTCGGCGGCGTCGGCACAAAGAGGGGAAACCCGGACATCAGCGCGCCACATGATCCGCACGGCTCGCGATCAGGCACCCAGGCCCGGCCACGATCCGACACGGGAGCGGCTTTGCATTGTCTCCGAAATCCGATACAACTTAGCAAGATTTAGATGCCGGATCGGACGACTCATCGGTCGGCGGGATACGTTGCTTGGCGAAACCAGGACGGCCTCAAGGAAGGACGGGCCGTTCCAACACGTTATCGAACGGAGTACCCCATGGCACTGCCCGCGATCGGTCTCTCCACTATCGCGGCCGGCACCGGCGGCTTCGTCATCAATGGACAGAGCGCGGATGACGCTTCCGGCATCTCCGTCGCCTCGGCGGGCGATGTCAACGGCGATGGCTTCGACGATCTGATCGTCGGGGCATTCAGGGCCGATCCGGCGGGCATGAGCAATGCCGGCAAGAGCTACGTGGTGTTTGGCCAGGCTGGGGGATTCGGCGCCAGCATCGAGCTCTCCTCCATCGCGGCCGGCACCGGCGGCTTCGTCATCAACGGACAGGCCGCCGGCGACCGCTCCGGTCGCCCCGTCGCATCGGCGGGCGATGTCAACGGCGATGGTTTCGACGATCTGTTCGTCGGGGCAATCTTGGCCGGTCTGCCAGGCAGGTTCTATGCCGGCAAAAGTTATGTGGTGTTTGGCCAGGCCGGGAGTTTCGGCGCCAGCGTCAATCTCTCCGCCGTCGCGGCCGGCACCGGCGGCTTCGTCATCAACGGACAGGTCACCCGTGACTTCGCCAGCGGCTCCATTGCGTCGGCGGGCGATGTCAACGGCGATGGCTTCGACGATCTGATCGTCGGGGCATTCGGCGCCGATCCGGCGGGCGGGGCCGAGGCCGGCAAAAGCTACGTGGTGTTTGGGCAGGCTGGAGGTTTCGGCTCCAGCGTCGAACTCTCCTCCATTCAGGCCGGCATCCGCGGGTTCGTCATCAACGGAGAGAGCGCCTACGACTTCGCCGGCCGCTCCGTCGCGTCGGCGGGCGATGTCAACGGCGATGGCTTCGGCGATCTGATCGTCGGGGCATTCGGCGCCGATCCGGCGGGTAAAGTCGAGGCCGGCAAAAGCTACGTGGTGTTTGGCCAGGCTGGGGGTTTCGGCGCGAGTGTCGATCTGGCCGCCATTGCGGCTGGCACCGGCGGGTTCGTCATCAACGGACAGGCCGACGACGACCTCTCCGGCCGCTCCGTCGCGTCGGCGGGCGATGTCAACGGCGACGGCTTCGACGATCTGGTCGTCGCGGCTTATCAGGCCGATCCGGCGGCTGGCGGCGGCGCCGGCAAGAGCTATGTCATATTTGGGCAGGCCGGGGGTTTCGGCGCCAGTATCGACCTCTCCACCATCGAAGCTGGCACCGGCGGGTTCGTCCTCAACGGACAGGCCGCCGACGACTACTCCGGCAACTCCGTAGCCTCGGCGGGCGACGTCAACGGCGACGGCTTCGACGATCTCATCGTCGGGGCATTCGGCGCCGATCCGGCGGCCGGGAGCAACGCCGGCAAGAGCTACGTGGTGTTCGGTAAGGCCGGAGGCTTCGGCGCCAGCATCAATCTCTCCGCCATCGCGGCCGACACCGGCGGCTTCGTCATCAACGGACAGAACGCCTACGACATC
>CANJSR010000258.1 GCA_947476855.1 Acetobacteraceae bacterium | reverse complement strand
CTACGCCGCCGAAACCGAGACCGCTCGGCTTTGGGCCTGGGACGTCGTGGCCCCGGGTGTGCTGGGCAAGGCGCCCTTCCCGTCCCCGCATGGCGGGCGGCTGATGGTGGGCCTGGGCGGGTTCCAGCGCTTCGACAGCCTGGCGGTGGATGGCTGGGGGAATGTGTGCGTGGCGACGCTGGTCAACGGCTCGATCAGCGTGATCGCGCCCGAGGGTGGACTGGTGCGCCAGATCGCCATGCCCGACATGTTCTGCACCAATATCTGCTTCGGCGGGCCGGACCTGAAGACCGCGTATCTGACGCTGTCGGGCTATGGCAAGCTGGTGGCGATGGATTGGCCCAACCCGGGCCTGCGCCTGGCGCACGAAGCCTGATCGAAGGGGAACGCGGATGTTCAGCGGCAAGACAGTCATCGTCACCGGCGCGGCCGGCAATGTGGGCTCCGCGCTGGCCCTGGTGCTGGCGGGAAAAGGCGCGCGGGTTGCCGCTGTCGATACCGTGAAGGAGCGGCTGGAGGCCGTGGTGGCCGGCCTGCCAGGTTCTGGCCACCTGGCGCTGTCACAGTTCAACCTGCTCGACCCGGCGGCGACCGAGGCCTTGGTCGCCCATGTCGTCGCCACCTGCGGCGGGCTGAACGGGGTCGGCACCACGGTCGGCGGCTTCGCGATGGCGAAGCTCGCGGATGCGGGGCAGGACCAGTGGGACCTGATGTTCAACCTGAACGTCCGCACCACCTGGAACATCTATCGTGCTGCCGTCCCCGCGATCCGGGCGGCCGGTGGAGGCGCCCTGTGCGGCATCGGCAGCGCCGCGGGCCTGCGAGGTTCGGCGGAGATGGCGGCCTATAGCGCCACCAAAAGCGCGGTGATGCGGCTGACGGAGAGCCTGGCGGACGAACTCCGCCCCGACCGCATCCGGGTGAACGCCGTCCTGCCGACCACGATCGACACGCCGCAGAACCGGGAGGCGATGCCGGGGGCGGACACCTCCCGCTGGGTCAAGCCGTCCGAGGTCGGGGAGGCGATGGCGTGGCTGCTATCCGGTTCGGCGAGTGGCGTATCGGGGGCCCTGCTACCGGTCGGAAACTGACCTGCCCCCTCCCCCCTTGAGGGGGAGGGCCGGGGTGGGGGGCAATCGCGGCACGGACGGAGGGGTTTCGACCCCTCCCCCCAACCCCCTCCCTCAAGGGGCGGGGGAGTAACGAGACGAACGGCATTTCTTGCCCGAAGCCAGAGGTGTGTGAATGACATCCGCCGCCCACCCCAGCCACGGAAGCTGGTTCCGCCGCACCCTCGCCGCCCTGCTGCTGGTCCTGCCGCTGCAAGCCCAGGCCATGGACAAGATCGCCTTCGGCCTCGACTGGAAGGCGGAAGCCGAGTACGGCGGCTACTATCAGGCGCTCGCGACCGGCATCTACGCCCAGCACGGCCTGGATGTAACGATCCATGAGGGCGGGCCCCAGATCAACCATATGCAGTTGCTGCTGGCCGGCCGACTCGACTTCAACCTCGGCGGCGGACGGGCGATCGAGTTCGCGGCCGAGAACCTGCCCTTCATCGCCATCGCCTCTGCCTTCCAGCGCGACCTCTCGATCCTGATCGCGCACCCGAACCAGGGCAATGACAGCTTTGAGGCGTTGAAGGGCAAGCCGATCATGATCGGCGCGGACACGCGCACCGGCTGGTGGCTCTATCTGGCCGCCAAGTATGGGTATTCTGACAGCCAGATTCGTCCGTATACCTTCAACCTCGCCCCCTTCCTGGCGGACAAGAACGCCATCCAGCAGGGCTATGTCAGCAGCGAGCCCTTCCTGATCCGCCAGAAGACCGGGATCGAGCCGGTCATCCTGCCGCTGCCGGACTCGGGCTACCAGGGCTATGCCAACATCATCACGACCAGCACGAAGCTGGTGCGGGACCGGCCCGAACTGGTGCAGCGCTTCGTCGATGCCTCGATCAAGGGCTGGTATTCGTACCTGTATGGCGATCCGACCCCCGCCAACAAACTGATCGTGAAGACCAATCCCGAAATGCCCGCGGACCTGGTCGATTTCGGCCGCAAGACGATGATCGAGCGGGGGACGGTCGATTCCGGCGACTCCCTGACGCTGGGCATCGGCGCCATGACGGATGCGCGCTGGCAGGCCTTCTACGACACCATGGCCGCGGTCGGCGTCTACAAGCGGGGCATCGACCTCTCCAAGGCCTATACCCTGCGGTTCGTGAACAAGCGCGTGGGCATGGAGATGAAGCGCTGAGCGACGCCAAGCCGGCCTGGAAGGGCCTCGCCACCGACCGGATGCCGGTTTTCATCGGCTATGACCAGGCCGAGCGGATGGTGGCCGCCCTGCTCGACCACGCCGCGGCCTGGCGGCCGGACGCGGTGGCGGCGATCGCGCGCGGCGGGCTGGTGCCGGGCACGATGGCGTCCTGCATGCTCGCGCTGCCGCTGTTCATCCTGGGCTGGGACCGCGCGACCGAGGCCACGCACTGGGTCGGCCCCGCGCCCGCCACGGGCCGCATCCTGCTGGTCGATGATTGCTGCGCCACCGGCGCGACGATGGCCTCGGTCCGTTCGGCGCTGCTGGCCCAGGGCCATGCGTGCGCCACCCTGACCATCACCCACGACCCCGACACCACGCGCCACGTCCCGGATTTCTCCCATCCGATGCGGGAGCTGTTCCGCTTCCCCTGGGAACGCGGCGAGGCCACGCCCGCCGCCCGGGCCAGGCGCGCGACCGGGGCGCCGGCCGACCGGGCGTTCGAGCAACCCTTCTTCGGCCTCGACCTCGATGGCGTGTTCCTGCCCGACGTGCCGCGCGCCCATTATGACGCCGACCTGGAAGCGGCCCTGCGGCGGCGGCAGGCGCTGGAACCCTTCCCGGACCTGCCCCCCTTCGCCCGCGACCGCGCCGTGATCATCACCGGCCGGCCGGAGATGGACCGCGAGCGGACGCATGAATGGCTGGCGCGCTGGGGCTTTGGCGACCTGCCGCTGGAATGCCGGCCGGAGGATGTGCCTGATGCGATCGCCGCTGTCTCCCGCTACAAGGCCGCTGCGGCGACGCGCTGGGGCTGCACCCATTTCATCGAGAGCGAACCGGAACAGGCGATTCGCATCGCCGCCGAGGCGCCGCATCTGATCGTGAGTTGGTGGTCGGCGGATGAAACCCGCGCCTGGCTGATCGGCGCCGCGGGGCATCCGGTCCGCCCCTGAGCGTCCGCTTGCCAACACCGGAAAACCGTTCATCATCCGGACCACGTCCCCGATGGGGGATAAGAAAAAATCAACCGGAGGTTCGTTATGCTCACTCGCCGAACGCTGATCGGAACCGGCGCCGCGGTCGCAACCATGGGCGGCCCCGCCCTCGCGCAGGATTTCCCCCGCCGCACGATCCAGATCATCGTCGCCGCGGCCGCGGGCGGGCCGACGGATGTCGGGGCACGCATCCTGGCCTCGGTGATGGAGAAGGATATTGGCCAATCCGTCATCGTCGTGAACAAGCCGGGCGCCGGCGCGCAGCTGGGCCTGACGGAACTCGCCCGCGCCCGCCCCGACGGCTACACGATGGGCATTGTGCACATGCCCGGGACGAATACGATCATCCTCGATCCTGAGCGCAAGGCGCTGTTCGGTACCGACGGCTTCATCCTACTGGTCAACCAGGTGTTCGATGCCGGCGCGATCTGGGTGAAGGCCGACAGCCCCTTCAAGACGCTGGCCGATCTGGTCGCCGCGGCGAAGAAGGAGCCGAACAAGATCTCCGCCTGCACGACCGGCATCCTCAGCGACGACCACCTGGCCATCATGATGCTGGAGGAAGCGGCCAACGTTAAGTTCCGCATCGTCCATTTCGACAGCGCGGCGCAGCAGTTCACCGCGATCCTGGGCGGGCATGTGGATGTTGCCTTTGACAACGTGGGCAGCGTGCGCAAGCGGGCCGCCGCCGGGGAGGTCCGGGTGCTGGCTGTGACCGATACCCAACGTTCCAAGTTGATGCCGGATGCGCCTTCCACCGCCGAACTCGGGTTTCCGACGGTGCAGTCAAGCTCAACCCGCGGGGTGGCGGTGCCGAAGGGGACACCGCCGGCCGTGGTCGCCTATCTGACGGCGGCGCTGACCAAGGCGATGAACAACCCCGACCATCTGAAGAAGATGGAAGACGTGGGGCTAGAGGTCCGGATCATGGACAACGCGGAGTTCCGGAAATACTTCGACAATGTGCATGAGACGGCGAAGAAATACATGGAGTGGGCGAAGAAATTCCAATAACGGAAGGCCTTCTCCGTCGTGGCGGCCGACGGGCCGCCATCCACGCCTTTCCCGGTTGCCACCTTGCCTGCTCGCGGTGCCCGCGGGGGCTCGCCTCTCCCCTACCGCCACCGCCGAGCGCGGCGGTAGGTTTGGGATGAGACGATTTCGCAGGCGGGGGGGAGCATGGAGCGGTCGGTGACCGCGGTCCCCCGCAGATCCAGGCGACGGAGGCCGGTGATCCCGGCGAGGGGCGACAGGTCGGTGACCTTTGTCTCCCCGAGGTCCAGGAACTCCAGCGCCATCAGGCCGGCTAAGGGGGTCAGGTCGGTGACCTTGGTGTCGCAAAGCTCCAGGCTGCGGAGGCGGGTCAGGCCGGCCAGCGGGGTGATGTCCGACACCCCGGTCGCCCCGAGGTCCAGCCGGTCCAGCTTCGTCAGGCCGGCCAGGGGCGCGATGTCGGTCACCAGGGTGCCGGTCAGATAGAGGCTCTCCAACGCGGTAAAGCCTGCCACGGGTGCCACGTCGGTGACCGAGGTGAAGGACAGGATCAGGCTGGTCAGCCCCGTCAGGCCGGCCAAGGGCGCGATATCGGTGATCCGGGTCAGTTTCAGACTGAGCCGTTCCAGGCCATGCAGCCCGGCCAGGGGGGCGGCGTCGGTCACCAGGACGCGGTTCAGGAACAGCCCTCGCAGCCCGGTGCAGCCGGCCAGCACCGAGAGGTCGCGCAACGGTGCCCGATCCAGGCGCAGGTCCCCTGTCACACGGGACGCCAAGTCCGCCGGCACCGGCTCCCCGGCCAGCAGAAAGTCCCGCAGGGCCTCGATCGTTGGTTCCGCCATCAGTGCGTCCTCCCGCCTCCGGAGCTACCCCGCCCTTCCGGCTGTGTCACCTCCCAAGGGGTGACCGCCCCAGCGGATGACATCCCAGGGGGTTACCTTGCAGGGGTCACCTCCTCGGGCACCGCCGCGATCCCCCGCCGTTGCAGCCAGGCCCCCAGCCGAGGATCCGCCGTGACGACACAGAACGGGATGGCGACCAGCAGCCCGCCGGCCAGCGGCAGGGCGATCAGCACGGCGACCGGGCCGGCCGAGGCGAAGGCGGCGAAGACCCCCAACCCCAGGACGGTCTGCGGCCAGAACAGACGCGCGGCCTCGGACCACGAGACGCCGCGTTCGGCGCGGTTCTGCGGCGCCCAGCCGGCGGGCAGGCCGGCGAGCAGCCGCAGGATGGCGGCCGTCTTGGCGACCATCGTGATCGGGTCGATCAGCAGGGCGAACCCGAACTCAAACGTCCCGCCCAGGATCACCCGTCCGGTGCCGCCGTATCGGGCGCGTTTGGACGGGGACACCAGGACCTCCAGATAACCCAGCAGCTTGGGAGAGTAGATCATCGCCATCCAGCCGATGGTCACGGCCAGGACGGCGCCGAGGGGAAAGGGCGAGTCCCGGTCCGTCACCGCCGCCCAGGCCCCCGCCAGCAGAAGGAGCAGATAGCAGGGGGTGACCGCGAACATGAGGATCGCCTGGCCCAGTTGCCACCGTCCCATCGGCCGCAGGCCGGGCATCCGCAGCAGATGCCGGTATTGCAGGTTCCCGGCCAGCCAGCGCAGGTCCCGCCGTATGAACTCGGGGAAGGCCGGGGGATTGGCCTCGGCCGATCCGTCCTCCTCTGGGATCAGGCGGACGCCCCAGCTGGCGCCGGCCAACATCGCCGCCTCCACCTGGTCGTGGGAGAGGATGTGGCGGCCGCCGGACACACCCTCGGGCAGCAGCGGCAGGCGGGCGTGGTCGCGGAAAGGGGCGATGCGGATGGCGGCGTTAAGGCCCCAGTAGCAGCTCTCATCCCCCTGCCACCAGGCGACGGCAGTGGCCCAGGTCCGCATCCCCGCCCGCATGCCGAACTGGAACAGCCGGGGGAAGGCCGAACGCGCGGGCACGCCCACGACCAGATGCTGGACGATGGCCAGACGCGGCTCCCGCGCCAAGGCGCCAACGAGGCGCAGCACGGCCCGGGCCGACATCTGGGAGTCGGCGTCGAGCGTCACCATCACCTCGAACCCAGCGGCGTGGTGGTCGAGGAAATCCATGACGTTGCCGGCCTTGTAGCCCTCGTTCGAGTTCCGACGGCGGTAGCGGATGCGCGCGGGATCGCGGTCGGCGGCGCGAAAGGCGGCGACGGCCTGTTCTTCCTCGGTCGCGGGGCCGGCGGTGTCGGACAGGATGCAGGCGGCGAAGCGTTCCCCCACCCCGGCGGCATCCAGGGCATCGAGCAGGCGGCGCAAGGGTGGCAGGACGCCGGACATGTCCTCCTGCCGGACGGTCACCACCAGGGCGGTCATAGGCAGATGGGCCGGCGGTTCGGCGTCCCATGGCGGGGCGGTCCGGCCGCGCGCCAGCAGGATCGCGAAGCCGATCGCCCCGTTTGCCAGGCAGAATCCGACCCAGGGGGTGGCGAGCGCGAAGCTGGCCAGCATGACGATCTTGGCACCCGTCCAACCACCCGGCGCCAACGCCGCCCACAGCGCGGCATCCAGCGCTAGCGTCCCCATTGCGGTGATCAGCACGACCAGCAGACGACGAAGCAGCATGCGTGGGGAACCCGCTGGCGGAGGAGGCTGTCTGATACCGGAACCGCCGGCCGAACCGATAGCACCCATGCGGGCGGTGGTTGACCGGGCCATCCCGTCCTATATGTGGCGCCAACATGATCGACGGGCGGAGAGCAGGACCCATGGCGAACACCGACACTCCGGACCAGGTTCCGGTGACCGTGCTGACCGGCTACCTCGGCGCCGGCAAGACGACATTGCTGAACCGCATCCTGACCGAGCAGCACGGCCGCAAATACGCGGTCGTGATCAATGAGTTCGG
>CANJSR010000257.1 GCA_947476855.1 Acetobacteraceae bacterium | reverse complement strand
TGGTGGGCGACATTGGGCCATCGTCGCAAGCCTGATCCAGACGGCGAAGTTGAATGACGTCGATCCACTGGCCTGGTTGACCGACGTGCTGGAACAGATCGTCTCGGGGCGAACAAAGCGGAACGAACTTCATATGCTGCTGCCGTGGAACTGGGCGGCGGAAAAATCTGCTGTCGTCAACTCAGCGTAGCCTTGCTACGGCCGTGGTATCCTCGCGACGCTCACCCGCGGTGCGTGCCGTTCCGGTAGGTTCTTGCTGCCCGAGACGGTGGGCCGCGAGCATGGATCGCCATGGTCCCGCAGTCGTTCCATGATGAGCATGAACATTGTGTCGGCGCGCGGACTGTCGTTGCCGTTTTCATCGCCGGCGGCGATCATCAGCAAGCCCAACCGGATACTCTCGTCCAGCCGAGGCACGATTCGCTCTGGTGCGCGTGGGTTGGCGACCCAACCCGCCAGTCGCGCCGCCAGACCCATGCGCCGCTTGATCCCGCGCAAGGCCAGTCGGTCACCATCCGAGGACATCAGTGTGGCATCGAAGCGCGCCTCAATCGTGCGGCCGTGGATCGGTGAACCCCCAGGCGGCATGGGGATACCATCAACATTGGCGAGCATGATGCATCCGGAGTTTGTTGGGACTTGCTCCTGCCTCCCAGAATCCCGCGTGGAATCAGTGGCCTGCCCGCACGCTGTCCAACCCTGGCGAACCGCTCTGTCTAAAGTAGCAACCAGTGTCTTGACCCTGGGACCCCCTTGAAATACCTGGATTTTGCAATAGTGCGAAAGTGTCTCAAAAATTAGTATATAACGTTCATCGGGTAGCGGGCCGGGTGATGGAGCTCGAGCCAGGATGACCTGACAACGGAGCGACCCGTGGCCGTCTCACCAATCAACCTCTCCACCATCGCGGCCGGCACCGGCGGCTTCGTCATCAACTGACAGGGCTTCGACGACCGCTCCGGCTTCTCCGTCGCCTCTGCGGGGGACGTCAACGGCGACGGCTTTGACGATCTGATCGTCGGGGCATTCTACGCCGATCCGGCGGGCGGGAGCAACGCCGGCAAGAGCTACGTGGTGTTCGGCACGAGCGGCGGGTTCGGCGCCAGCATCGAGCTCTCCGCCATCGCGGCGGGCACCGGCGGCTTAGTCATCAACGGACAGAGCGCGAACGACCTCTCCGGCTTCTCCGTCGCCTCGGCGGGGGACGTCAACGGCGACGGCTTCGACGATCTCATCGTCGGGGCGAACGGCGCCGACCCGGCGAGCGGGAGCGACGCCGGCAAGAGCTATGTGGTGTTCGGCACGGGCGGCGAGTTCGGCGCCAGCATCGAGCTCTCCGCCATCGCGGCCGGCACCGGCGGCTTCGTCATCAATGGACAGAGCGCGGGCGACCTCTCCGGCCGCTCCGTCGCCTCGGCGGGGGACGTCAATGGCGACGGCTTCGACGATCTCATCGTCGGGGCATAACCACAAACGGCGACATCGCCGTCGAGGACCTGCGCGAAGGCGATCGCGTCATCACCCTGAACGGCACGTCACACGCCCATCGCCCCGTCACCTGGAGCGGGCACCGTCACATCGACCTGACACGCCATCGCGATCCCAACGCCGCGCGCCCGATCCGCATCCTGCCCGATGCCCTGGGCGACAACGTGCCGAACCGAGAGCTGCGCGTCTCCCCCGACCATGCCATCGCCATCGACAATCGCCTCATCCCCGTTCGGCTGCTGGTGAACGGCGCCACGATCCTGCGGGACGAGCATGTCACGGCGGTCATTTATTTCCATATTGAAACAGACCAGCACAGCATCCTGCTGGCCGAGAACACGCCCGCGGAAAGCTATCTCGACACCGGCAATCGCGGCATCTTCGAGAATGGCGGGACACCGTTGATCCTGCATCCCGACCTGTCCGGATTGGATGGCCAACAGCGCCGCGAGGCCGGCTCGTGCCTGCCCGTCGCCTCCGACGCCGAGGATGTGGAACCGGTGTGGCGACGTCTGGCCGACCGCGCCATGCGCCTGGGGCACACGCTTGCCGAACCCGTACTGAGCCAGGATCCCGAACCCGTGGTGATCGTCGGCGAACGCACCCTGCGTCCGATCCAGTCCGGCCCGGATCGCTATACGTTCCTGTTGCCAGCAGGCTGCGACGCGGTTCGCCTGGTCTCCCGCGCGTCGTCGCTGAACGAGGTTGTACCGTGGGCGGAGGATCGGCGGAGGCTGGGGCTGTGTGTGCATCGGATCCAACTGCGCGCGGGCGAGATGATCACCGATCTGGCCCTGGATCGCCCCGATCTGACCCAGGGCTGGTGGGGCGCCGAGCGCCACGGCCAGGCGGTCGTCCGCTGGACGGATGGGGATGCGAGGCTTCCCGTCGGGGACGGCGGCGCCAGGATCCTGGAAATCACGGCCGGGTGTCTGGATGCCTATGTCTTGGCGGCGGGCGTTGACGCGGCCGAGAAGGAACGTGGGAGGACGACGCGCGCCATTGCGGCGGCAGCCTGAGCCGGTCGGTCACGGTCGCGCGTACTCGGTTGGCATGCGGCCGGTCGCCAGGGATGAACTGTGGCCCGCGTGGTCGGACACCCAAGGCCGCCGAGCGAGGCTTGGTGTTCTCGTGGTTCCCATCATCCGTCTTTCGGGTCGATGGCGATCAGACGGTCCGCGGCACCGGCCACATGATGGTCCCACATCCGATGCAGCAGTGCCTGGAAATCCCGGACATAGCCATCGATATCGCAGATCGGAGACGCCGCCATCCGCGCCCGCAACGCCGCCCGTTCGTTCCGCAGCCCAACGCAGTCTCGCGCCAGGCCTGCGGCGATCGCGACATATTCGGCGTCATCCGCCGCCACCCAGTCCGGCTGCCCGAGGCTGTGCATGAAGCTCGCCCCCATGCGTCCGACGAAATTGCCACCAGACCGGGTGATCACCGGCACGCCCATCCATAGCGCCTGGAACGTCGTTGTGCCACCATTGTAGGGCAGGGGATCGAGGCCGATGTCGATATCGCCATACTCCGCCATCATGTCGGCCAATCCCGTCGGGCCACGAAACACCAACCGCTCCGCCCCGATGCCGTGGGCACGGAACAGGTCGGCGAAGCGCGCGCACACCGAGGCATCGCGCAATGAAGGCGCCTTCAGCAGCAGCACCGCCCCCGGAACGGCACCCAGAACCCGCGCCCAAAGCCGGATCGTCGACGCCGACAGCTTCATCGCATTGTTGAAGGAACCGAACGTCACCGGCGCGCCCGCCGGCCGGGGCGGCGGCAACGGGTAATCCGCGGTCGGTGACCAGCAGAAGACACTGTGCGGCATCCGCGCCAACCCCTCGGAGAACAGGTCCGCATGCTCGTCTGGGCTGACCACAGGATCACCCACCAGCCAGTCGATCGCGCGCAAGCCGGTGGAGTGCGGATAGCCGAGGAACGTCGCCTGCACCGGCGCCGCCCGCATCGCGAACAGTCCCAGCCGGTGCGTCGAGGTGTGCCCCGCCAGGTCCACCAGAACATCCACCTCATCGGCCAGGATCACCTGCCGCAAGGCATGGTCATCCAGCCCCGCCGCTTCCCGCCACCGATCCGCATGCGCCTCGGCCTGGCGCGTGTGCGCGTCGTGCATCGTGCCGGTGTGGTAGATACAGACTTCCATACGCGTCCGTTCCATCCGAGCCAGGATCGGCAGCATGAAGATCGCCACCGGGTGCTGGCGGTGCAGGTCGCCGGACACGAACCCCACACGCAACCGCCGCCCTTCGGGACGCGGCGCGAACACGGGCGGCGGCGGCAATCCGTCCTCGATCGGCGCACAGAGTTGACGATGCAGATCGGCAACGTCCCGCGGCAATAGCGTGTCGTCATACAGCGCCGTCATTGCGATGCTGGACGCCAGCCGAGAGCGCGGGTCGCCGCCACGCTCATACACCTCACGCAACGTCTTCAGATGCCCATGCGCGTCGCCCACGCGGCCGCGCTGGCTTGCTTCGAGCAGCGGCAGTTCGGGATGCTCCGGAGCCACGGCCCGAAGCCGCGCCAGCGTCTCATCGCAGGCGGCGAGTTCGTAGACCTCGGACTGAATGCGCGCCAGGCTCAGCAGAATCGACACATCATTCCGCCGCAACGCAAGCGCTCGGCCCAGTACGGCGATCGCTTCCCGCCAGTAGTTGTGGGCATAGACGCGGGTGGCCAAATCAAGCAGGAAGGCCGGGTTGTTGGAATACGACGCACGTTCGAACGCCTTCTCCGCTGCTGCGATCTGACCTGTGCGCAACAGGGCTTCACCCAGATACATCATCGAGCCATGACGTCGCGCCGGCAGCTTGGCCAACGCGGCGATGGCTCCGCGCGCGTCCCCCGCATTGAGCCGCCAGACGCCCATCCAGTGCATCGTCTCGCCCGGCAGGAATTCCAGCGCGCGCGCCTGATTGAGGGCGTCCTCGACCGTTGGTGGCCCTTCGGTGCCCGGCATCTCCCGCAGACGCGCGAGGTAGAGCCAGGTCAGCCAGTCCCCCGGGCATTCCGCCAGCCACGCCGCAAACCGTTCGGAGACCTCGGCCGCCCCGTCCAGCCCCGCTCGGCCCAGCACCTTGTCATCGGAGCCGTTGGATGGCGTCAGGCCGGCTTGGCGGACGGCATCGGGGTCGAGACGGCGGGCCTGGCGCAGCGCATAGGCCGCCTGCCAGGGCAGATCCCGCGCCGCATAGCCGCGCGCGAGCGTCACCCACGCGGCCGGCTGGGCCGCCGCCTGGCGGATGGCTTGCCAGGCGGCGTCGACAGCGCCCGTGTGGGAGGCGGGAGTGCCCTCCAGGATAGTGTCTCTCTGTTACGTGACCGATCGGGTGATGCTCTGGTCGATCAGCAGTTGCGCGGAGCTGCCCTGATTATACACGTCGTAGGTATGGGCGCCATTCGTGATGGTGCCGACCGATCCGCCCCAGCCGATGCTGGTTACGCTGGCCGAACCGGCCGCCGTCAGCGATCCGTCGGTCACCGGGTAGCTGAACGACACCGACGTGTCGTCGTTCGACGCCGGTGTGAAGCTCCAGGTACTGTCGCCGTTGTCGACCAGTCCGCCGCCGCCAATCCGGTCTGGTTCACCTGCTGGGCCACCGCTCGGCTGGCACCGCCAGGCGCGATGACAACCCGGGCATAAGTTGCCGACCGACAGGGTTGGGGCACCGAGAAGCTGCAGCTCAATTTCGGCCTGCCCATCTCCCGATGTATTGGCGTAGACATGGGTCACACTCGTGTCGATGCCGTACCAGACCGCGTGCCTGTGGATATGGCTCGACATGGCCGCCGCTGCATCGACCGCACTGCCGGTGCGCAGCACGAGG
The DNA here is from genome assembly GCA_947476855.1 of Acetobacteraceae bacterium. The sequence goes on along the minus strand of CANJSR010000257.1, from coordinate 1,788 downwards.
CACGCCTGACTGGCGAGCGGCAACTGGTGCGGTCGGAGGCAACTTCGGTCTTGTGCTATTTCACCAGATGCCCTGCCTGAACTTGTGCAGAGTAGAGGCTGTCGTGGAGCCGGGAGCTATCCCATCCGCCATTCGACCGTCGGCCACCCTGATCTCAGCTGACGGAACGCCGATCATCTTTGTGATGAGCGGCGGCAGAGAATGTTGTGTTCAGAGGATCTTTGGAGGGCGAACGAACCGCCAACTCACGAGGAGACGTCCGAAGAGGAAATTAAATTATATCAGACGGATAGACCTTGTAGACAAAATCGCCTCACTCCCAAGCCTTCGGAGAGAAATCGCCATTGGGAGAGAAAATCGGGTGGTCGTTCCGCTTTCGCAGTATCAAGGTTCAGGCGCAAAACCGCGCGGGACCTCGGCTTTTTCCGCCAACCTGAAAATCGGAGAGACAGGTTGGGAAGAAACCGACTGGAGCAGCGGTGGGAACCGGAATCCAACCTCCGCTGGGGGCCGTGAGACGTGTCTCGCCGGCTGCGTCACCTTCCCGTCGCCCGAGCAGGGGCGCTGGCTCAGCCAGGTGTTGCGCGGCTATCTCGCGTATCACGCGGTGCCCACCAATTCGCAGGCGATCACGTCCTTCGTGCACTACGTTACCTGGCACTGGAATCGGGCGCTCGGGCGCCGCAGCCAAAAGGGCCATGTGAACTGGACACGGATGGCGCCAGTCACCGCGCGGTGGCTGCCGCCAGCCAGCGTCCAGCACCCGTATCCGCAACAACGCTTCATCGTCAAACACCCGAGGTGGGAGCCGAGTGCGTTAACAGCGCACGCTCGGATCTGTCCGGGGGGCGCGGGGTAACCCGCGTCCCTACCGGGAAGGGTGCCGGGAGACCGGTGGATGGAAGCGAATGAAAGAGTTGTACCTCGAAGGAGTATGCGGTGTCGCTCGATGGCAGCATCGACGACCTGCATCGCCGCGTGATGCGCGGCGCACACACCATTCAACAGCGATGCTTGATCCACCAGCAACTCGCCGCCTAACCTCGCAACCCGATGGGCCAGACACTCCGGTAGCCAGCCGCCTACGCTGTCTCAATGCATTCGACGACGGACACACCCAAGGCCGCCTGAGCCGTGGCCACCCCAAAACCTGTAGCAATTTCCACGTAACTGCTCATCCCCCGTTTCGGTCCGCCCACCAGATTGCGCTTGACGCGGTAACGGGCGGCTCGATTCAAGGTCGAGGTGAACCTCGACCTCAGCACACTGAGCCATCCCGAAAAGGACGCGCTGATCCTGGCGCTTTCTGCACGGCTGGACGCGGCTCTGGTGCGGATCGACGCACTGCAATCACGGATCGACGACCTCACGCGCCCCGGCAAGACGCCCGACAATTCCAGCCTGCCGCCCTCGAAGAGCCAGAAATCCAACCGCGCGGACAAGCCCAAGGGCCCGGGACCCCGCAAGGGCAGCCTGGGCCGTAAAGGCGGCGGGCGGGAACTCAGCGCCAATCCCGACGAGACGGTCACCGCCCGCCCGAGGTCACGTCCCCGGCCGTGGTGTAACTCCGCCTTGGGGGCGCGTGTAGCGTAGGCCGTAGGCCGTAGCGGAGCGTGCCCCCAAGGCGGGCGGCCTTTTGTCGGTTCCCCGGTAGGGTTGGTTTGCTAACACGACCGCAACCAAGGAAACGACCATGACCGATGAAATGATGAACCTCCGCGCCCTCTTGGAGAAGGCCCCCGACGCGGACATCCTGCGTGAGATGATCCGCTTTGCCGCCGAACGACT
>CANJSR010000256.1 GCA_947476855.1 Acetobacteraceae bacterium | reverse complement strand
GCGCCGTTCGACCCGCATTACCGCAAGGCGATGGCGGACATGACGGCCGAGATGTTCAAGAACGTGGGCCTGAACCTTGATGTCCAGTCGCTGGACTGGGGCACCGCGATCGTGCGGCGGGAGAACAAGCAGCCTGTCGACAAGGGCGGCTGGAGCGCTTTGTGCACCACGGCCAACGGGTTGGATGTGCAGACGCCGATGCTGCATTTCTTCCGCACCACCGGCGACAAAGCCTGGTTCGGCTGGACCGACAGCCCCAAGATCGAGGAACTGCGCTCCGCCTGGGTCGATGCCCCGACCATGGAAGCGCAAAAGAAGATCGCCGTTGCCATCCAGGAACAATGCTGGATCGACGTGCCGCATATCCCGCTGGGGATCTGGTATCAGCCGGTGGCATGGCAGAAGACGATCGATGGAATTCCGGACGGGTTCCCGCTGTTCTGGGGTGCCAAGCGGGTTTGATCAGGACCGCCCCGGGGGTTGCTCCCCGGGGCGTACACCGCTTACGCGAACGCCCCCCTGATGCGCCCCCAATCCTCCACAGCCTGCTCCTGCCCCGGCAGGATCGAGAACACGATCTGGCTGAACCCCGCCGCCTCCAGCGCCGCGACCCGTTCGGTCAGTTCGCTCTCCTCGGCCGTCCAGGTCATCCGCCGGATCATCTCGCCGGTCAGGAAGGGACGTTCATCGGGGCGGACGAACATCAGGTGGCCGCGGTGGTTGTCGAGGTAATGCGCGCCCTGGGGGCCGTAGTTCCGCGCCATCTCGACATAGCCGGCGACCTTGTCGGCGAACTCGGCCGGCAGGTTGATCGGGGGATAGCCGCCCAGCACCGCATCCGCCGCCCGGTGCAGCAGGGTCATCGTCCGCGGCCCGGCCTGCGCGATGGCGCGGGGACTGTCCGCCGGTTCTCCCGGCCGCAGGACGCAGCCGCCGGCCCATGCGATGGCGTTCAACGCCTCGGGCGCCTGCCCCGCCGCCGCCCAGGTCTCCCGCATCGATGCCAGCGCCGCGGTGCTCTGCGCCACGCCAGGTGCCCCGTCGATCCAGCCGGCGGCGATCTTCGCCGTCAGCGCCCGCGCCTTCGGGCCGGAGGCGGCGATGGAAACCGGCAGGTCCCCGTTGGTGTTGATAAGGCCCAGGTCAGGGTTCAGCAGGCGGATCAGCCGAAGCTTGCCCTCGACCACGCTCTCGACCGTCTCTCCACGCCAGAGCGCCTGCACGACACGGATATACTCCTCCATGTCGGCGAGCTTCACCGCCCCCAGACCCATCGCCCGCCGCCCGGTAAACCCGGTGCCAACGCCGAAGTCGATCCGTCCCGGCGCCAGCTTGTTCAGCGACGCGAAGGCATTGGCCGCCACCGCGGCGATGCGGTTGGACGGGATCAGCACCCCCGTCCCCAGCCGGATGCGCGTCGTCTTCATCGCGCAGGCGGCCATCGCGACGAAGGGATCGGCGCTGAGCATCTGCGTGTCATAGAACCAAGCGTGATCGAAGCCGAGTTCCTCGGCCCGCCGCACCAGCCGCCAGGATTCCGCGTCCGTGGGGATCGCGATGCCGAACTTCATGGGGTTTCTTCCTCTGCTTTCAATCCTGTCTAGCTGCATTTTAGCGGGAAACTACATTGCGCAAAAAACATGCCTAAATTTCCGAGAACAAAGCACGAAATTGGCTGAGTTTCGTTAACCCATCCAATGAAAATTAGCACGCAACAATCTGATTATACATCGATTCGAATTCAGGTAAATATAGAAAAATTCGAAAAATTTTTGCAAAACGTGTGAGTTGTAGTTCGTTCTTGGTTTGATGTAGTAGAGGTCAGAGACGCTTTTTTGTACGCTTAGCGCTAAACTAAGAGGTGCAGCAGCACAAGTGAGGCCTAGATGGGTCCTGGTCCGGAGTCGAAGGAAGAGCTTCACGCCATCAACCTCGGCGCCGCTGCGTCGAGCCAGCATCTCCGTGAAGACCTGCAGGATCAGGCCGCAAGACACGGCGTGGGTCTGAGGGCACTCGTCGGCAGGATATTAGCGTACGCGATCAAAAATAAGGCCGAGTTTAGGGACCCATTGACTAGCCCGAGATCCCCAGGTGGACGTTACATTGGCGCGAGCGTACCCAAAGAGGTCCATCTCGAGCTAGAGAAATGGGCAACAGCTCGACAGACTTCCCGCAGCACCTTGTATCGATACATCCTCGAGTCCGCACTGGAAGGCGAAAAAATGAAGATCATCCTAAGAAACTGGGGAGACTAGAAATGAGCAGAACCGATTTTCGTAGGTGGAATGAAGTCGTAGACTCCGTTAGTAATGCGGTAGAAATGCTGGGGAGCCCGAGTACCATCTGGTATCGCGGAGTACCATCGACAAAGCACTCCTTAACTCCCTCACTTCTACGATATAGGAATGGCATTGAAAAAGAACGTGAACTGTATGATCGATATGATCAATGGGCTCGCGGAATGTCAGATGCCTCAGTCGAGCACAGCGGCGGGGATTGGACAATCTTGTTCAATATGCAACATTTTGGAGTTCCCACACGTCTTCTAGATTGGACAGAAGTATTTGGTGTAGCGGTATTCTTTGCACTACTTGACTCTCAGACTGGAGATTCGGCTTTATATGTTCTAGACCCGATCGCATTGAATCGCAAAATTGGTAAGCAGGATTTAATCGAAGATTGGCATAATGATAGGTATTCATATAAAAAAATTTTCTGGCACAGTGATCCTTTCATGCCCAATATCCCAATGGCGCTCAATCCTCGCCACGAAAACTATAGACTGAGAGCCCAGCGAGGTCGTTTCACAATTCATGGTACCCAACTTCAACCACTGGATATTCAAGTCCCTGACTGTGTCCAACGCGTAGTTCTACCTGAGCGCGCTAAGGAGGGAGCATTAGCATTTCTACGTCTGTCAGGAATTAACGAATTCAGCGCCTTCCCTGACGTGTTTGGCGCAGCTCCATTTCTGAAGAAGATGGTTGGTCTTGTAACATAGCAATCCGTAGTCACGAGAGTGCCAGACTGCAAATGCCACTGCCGGCCTCACACATTGTCCGCGTCAGCGCGCTGCGACTGCCCAGCCAATTTGCGCCAGTAGCGCGCCGAAAGACCGTGGGCCAGTATCACCCGGAATGACCACTTGGGGGAGACGGCGGATGGAAATCTGGATCACGGGCGTGGCGTCACCGCGGGCCTCGGCGCGCACGGCCCAGCAACTGGAGGAAGCCGGCTGGGACGGGTTCCTGGTCGTCGACTCCCAGAACCTGTCCGGCGATCCCTACGTCGCCCTCGCCATGGCAGCCACAACGACGAAGCGGATCGGGCTTGGCACCGGCGTGTCCAATTCCGTCACCCGCCACGCTTCGGTCACCGCCTGCTCGATCGCCAGCGTCGACCGCGTGTCGTCAGGCCGAGCGGTGCTGGGGATTGGGCGGGGTGATAGCGCACTGGCGCATCTGGGACGCGCGCCGGGCAAGTTGGCCCCGTTTGAACGCTATCTGCGCCAGTTGCAGACCTATCTGCGGGGCGAGTCCGTGGCGTTTGACGACATCGACATTCCCGTCGACACCGCGCCGCCGATGTCCGCCCTGGAACTCGCCGATGCCCCGCCGGCCAGCCGCATCGACTGGATCGCCCAAGGGCGGAAGGTGCCGGTGGAGGTCGCGGCCAGTGGCCCGCGCGTCATCGCCATCGCCGCGCGCCAGGCGGACCGTGTGATGTTCGCCCTCGGCGCCGACCTGGAGCGCATCGCCTGGGGGATCGAGACCGCCCGCAAGGCCCGCAAGGACGCCGGCCTGGACCCGGACGGGATCAAGTTCGGCGCCTATATCAACATCGGCTGCCACACCGACGTGACCAAGGCGCGCGACCTGGTGAAGGGCGGGCTGACGACGTTTGCCCGGTTCTCGGTGATGCACGGCAAGACCAGCGGGCCGGTCTCGGCCTCCGACGACGCGGTGCTGCATGAGCTTCGCAATTCCTACGACATGAAGGCGCACACGATGGCGAATTCCCGCCAGGCCGCCGTTCTGACGCCCGCCTTCATCGACCGCTTCGCCATCACCGGCACCCCCGACACCGTCATCGCCCGTCTCCAGGCCATCCGCGCCCTCGGCCTGGATAAGATTTCCGTCAGCGGCGGCATGCGCGGCGCCTCGGCCGAGGATGGGGCGGTTTCCAAGGGCCTGCTGGAGACGGAGGTGCTGCCAGCGATGCGTTGACCTGATGCGCCAAATTTCGTGACACGGCGGCATTTTCACCCGTAACCTCCCCGGACGCGGGATCCATCCGCGAAACCAGTGCGCCAGACGCTGATCAGGGAGGCTAAATTGCTATCACGTCGTTCCGTTACAGCCGGAATCGCGGCTGCTGCCGCCGTTGCGCCGCTCACCCGGGTTCAAGCCCAGTCCGCCGACACCTGGCCCAACAAGGTGGTCAAGATCATCGTCAATTTCGCCCCGGGCGGTTCCACGGACAATGCCATGCGGCCCTTCGCCGAACGGCTGTCGAAGGTGCTGGGCCAGCAATTCGTGGTCGACAACAGGGGCGGCGCATCCGGTGCGCTGGGACTGGAGGCGGCAGTACGCTCTACCCCCGATGGCTACACCTTCGTTGCCACACCGTCCCTGACGGTGACGGTGCTGCCCAATCTGCGCAAGCTGCCCATCGACATCTTCACTGACCTGAAACCGGTGTCGCGCTTTACCGACGGCACGCTGCTGTTCGCGCTGCACCCCTCGATCCCGGCCAACACGATCCCCGAGCTGGTGGCCTATGCCAAGGCCAACCCCGGTAAACTGAGCTGGGGCACCGCGGGCATTGGTTCGCAGGGTCACATGATGTGTGAGGCGTTCAAGGCCGCAGCCGGTGTGGACATTCTGCACGTGCCCTATAAGGGCGGCGCTGAATCGCTCTCGGACTTCCTGGCGGGGGTGCATCAAATCCATGCCGACGCCAACACCTTCCCGCATCTGGCGGCGGGCAAGGGCAAACTGCTGGCGGTGCTGGATCGACAGCGCCATCCCGACTATCCGAATGTGCCTTTGTTGCAGGAGTTCTACCCCCAGATCGACTTCTACGCCTGGTTCGGGCTGTTCGCGCCGGCCGGCACACCGGATCCGATCATCGCCAAGCTGGCCGCGACGATGGCAAAGATCGCCGAGGACCCGGAATTGATCACGCAATTCCGCAGGCTGGCGCTGAAGCCCAACCCGAGTTCACCGGAGCAGTTGGCAAAGACCCTGCGATCGGACAATGATCAATACGCGGCACTGATCAAGAGCCTGAACATGAAGGCGGAATGACAAGGGAACACGCGTGATACGGCGGGTTGGCGCGATCCTGCTCGCGATTCTGTCGCTCTCCGGCTGCGCCGAACACTGGGCGAAGCCGGGAGCGACCCCGATCCAACGGGATGCCGCGCTGGCCCGCTGCGACGCGGAAAGCCACGCGCGGTTCCCCCCCATCCTGGAACAGGTCCTCGCTCGGCCGGCCTATTTCGTGCCGCCGCAGCGCCAGTGCACGACGAACAACAACCAGACCCGCTGCCACACGACCGGCGGTTACTGGATGCCGCCGACCTTCCAGACGATCGACCACAACGCCGATGGCAGGCGAGCGGCGCGGATCGACTGCATGTATTCCCAGGGCTGGATGCTGGCCAAGGATGAGAAGGAGGCGGAGGCGGTGACCCGATCCGGTCTCCCGCCCCCTCCCCCGCCGCGTCCCTAGATCAAAGCTGCGGTCTGGACTGTTCCGCGACCTGGTCGGTCGTCGCGCGCCAGATGCCGGGCAGGCCCATCACCCGGTGCAGGGCATCGCGCAGATAGCGGATGCGATGCGCCTGTCCCGTCACCCAGGGGTGCAGGGTCAGGTTGAACACGCCGCCGCCTTCCTGGTGCAGGACCTGGAACGCCTCCACCAGGCATTCCGACCAGGCGGGCGGGGTAACACGGCGGAGCCACATGCACTCCTGGTCATTCCACTCGGCCTGCGCCGGCAGGGCGACCAGAGACTTCCCGCCATAGGGACCCAGCAGGAAGGGGCGGTCGTCGTTCGACCAGTCGGTGGTGTAGGTGAATCCCGCCTCGGTCAGGAAGGCCGGCGTGTCCCAGGATTCGTTGTGGTCCTGGCCGCACCACCCCGCGGGCGGAGACCCGGTCAGCTTCGCGATCGCATCGCGGGATTGCGTGATGATCGCGCGTTCCTGATCGGGCGTCATGCGGCTGGTCAGGCGGCGGGTAGCGAAATCGCCATGCGCCATGAAGCAGGCATCGCGGCGCACGAGTTCATCCACAAGCTCGGGGTAACGCCTCGCCGCCTCGGTCCCCAGGGCGACGGAGGGCACGAGGCCGAACTGGTCCAGCACCCGCAGCAGGCGGAAGATGCCGACACGGTTGCCGTATTCACGCTGGCTCCAGGTCAGCCAGTCGGGATGGAACTTCCCGAGCGGGGAGACCACCCGCGGGTCCGGGCTGGCGTCCTGGGGGGGATCGACCTCCCAATAGTCCAGCATCAGGGTCACGGTCATGGCGATCCGCGCCTTGCCGGGCCATTGCATGGACGGGGCGTCAACCAGGGTGCGGAACGGGTAATGGTCGTGGTCCATCCCGGCCGGACGCGGTTCGTTCACGGGCGGGATGTTGGTGGTCTTGAACTCAGCCATTGGCGGCCTCCCGCGCGGCGAGGTGTGATTCGATCGCGGGCCGGTGGTTGGCGTTGAACCAGTCGGCGATGTCCCCGCCCGTCGTCACCCAGACGCCGGAATGCGACAGGATATACTCCAGCGCCTGGCGGAAGACCCGGATGCGATGCGGCTGGCCGACCCAATAGGGATGCAGGGCGATGCACATCACCCGGCCCTGTTCGGCGCCTTCCTCATACACCGTATCGAAATGGTCCTTGATCTGGCGGACGAAGTCGGCGGTTTCCTCTCCGCGGCGATGCAGGATGACGTCGTTGTTGTCGACGGAATAAGGCACCGAGATCAGCCGCCCGGTCTTCACGTTCAGCGGAAACGGCTGGTCGTCGTGATACAGATCGGCCGTATAGTCGTAGCCACACTCGGCCGCGAGGTCGAAGGTGTTCATCGTGTTGGTGATGGCGGGGCTGAACCAGCCCTTCTGCTCCCG